>DAHXOV010000062.1 GCA_027364695.1 bacterium | reverse complement strand
TGCCAGGACACATGAATGTGCTTCTTGCCGAAGCTAATGTCAGCTATGATAAATTAGTAGAAATGGAAGAAATCAACCCCGAATTGGAACAAACAGATGTAGTACTTGTAGTAGGAGCAAACGATGTTGTCAATCCCGCCGCAAAAACAGATCCATCTTCTCCCATCTATGGCATGCCTATTCTGGAAGTAGATAAAGCAAAAAATATCATCGTTAACAAAAGAAGTATGAGTACTGGTTATGCGGGTATAGAGAACCTTCTGTTTTACAACCCAAAATGCTCTATGTACTTTGGCGATGCAAAAAAAGCGATCACCGATCTCATTATTGAGATAAAAAGCCTATAAATTCATTTTATTCCTGTTCTCTTTTCCTTTTAAAAAAAGTATAGAACCTCTACTTTGCTGTATCCCGCCTCCTTCGTTACTCCATTTATTACAAGGGTTTGTATCTTACACTATTTTTCACTTCTTACACAAACCGATTTCTTGTTCAACAAATCTGACATAGCCATTCAATGAGACAAAAGTATTTTCTTTTTATCACCATTTCTTTCATCATTCATGTTCTTACAAAGCTTTGCGTTACAAAAAATATATTCATTCCATCCATCTACTTTTTTTGTCCATTTCCCATTTCATAAATCCCTCCCGAAATAATAAACTTCATCGTATCTGTAGGATGACCTGAAAACGGCTCTACAAATTCTCTTTTAATCAAAACCATTTTTCCTGCCAATGAATATGAAAATGGAAGATACACTGTTACATACTCATCCATTCCTATTTTAGATAAATCCTGTTGTGTAATAAAACCTATTTCTTTGTAATGATCACAAGACGACAATTGTACCAATACCGGATGCCTGAACTTCTTCTTATTGCCCATAAATGCCTCTGTAAAATCCTTAATAGGTGAATAAATATGCCTGATAATAGGTAACTTTTCCAACCGTTTCTCAAAAAAATGCATAATACCCCCAAAAAAATAATTAGATGCCATCACACCAACCCCCATTACTAACATTAGCATTGCCACCAAACCCAATAGTATATCCAAAAAAATATTTCCTGTAACACCTATCCACACAAAAAAATCTACAAAAATAGAAATAAGCTTAATGATGATGTATAAAGTAACGATGAGCGGTACTAATACCACCAACCCTTGAATAAAATAAGTCAATAGTCTTTTCATAAATATCTCAATATGTCATCATTATCACTTAATGACAGGTGGTGGCTCCAGAATATGCCCACAATGTTTACAAGTTCTTAATTTCAGTGAGGTATAAAATTTCTCAAATACTTTTTGAAATTGTGTTGTAATGTCTGTTAATAAAAAGTACTCCTCGTACAACTGATGGTTACAGTGCTCACAAAACCATAACAAACCATCTTTTTCATTTTCCCTTCTTTTTCTCTCAATCACCAATCCAATGGTATCTCCAAATCTTACCGGATTATGTGGTATTCTTGGTGGCAATAAAAATATCTCTCCCTCTTTTATCGGCACCTCTTTCAATCTGCCATCCTCCTGTATTTTCACAAGAATATCCCCCTTTATCTGATAAAAAAACTCTTCCCCTTCATTGTAATGAAAATCCTTTCTTGAATTAGGTCCTCCTACTACCATCACAATAAATTCTGTGTCTTTATACACTACTTTATTGTTCACTGGCGGCTTTAAAAACGCCTTATTCTCCTCCATCCACTTTTGGAAATTAATCGGCAACAATACCCCCATAATTTTAATTTTAATAGCCGAAATATACACACAACTTTACAGAAACACAATCAGAAAAAACTTTTTCTAAAACAATTGTGCTATGTCATCACGAAAAATATTCTGCTCCTCCGATTGAATGAAGTATCACTCCTTTCTGCATTACTGCACTAATTCAACATTAACCTCACCCCCTCTTTACTCTTTAGCTCAAAGGTCTTCTCAATGGTTTTTATCATTTGTTTTTGATGAGCAAATCTAAATTCTAACTTATATCTTCCTGGCTGTAAATAAATATTTTCTACATCCAAATTATTATCCAAATTGCATACCCATTCCAACTGCTTCCCATTGTCTAAATAAATACTTCCATAACCCTTGGCTGGTTTACTAATAAACACATTGCCTGAAGCCGGTATTTTTATCGTATTGGTGTGACTCTGTTTTATTTCCACATTGCTTAAATAAATCCTTGGTAAAGTGAGTATTTCTAAATCATACTTTCCTACCAAATATCTCTCGGTCTTACCAAATTCCTGAACATTTAATATAGCCGAGTCCCCTGCCCGCTTTACTATGGTTGTAGGATAATAATTGTACCCTGCTCCTTCTATTTGCAAACTCAAATAGCCCTGTGGTGCATCTATTGAGATAACATTGTGTTTGCCTTTTTCTATTTTCACATTTTTCTTTACCACTTTCGGCATAGTATGTACCTCTATATCATATTCAATATCAGGATCCAGTACCAATGTATCAGGACGTCCATAATTATTGATCGTATGAACATAGTTGTATATTCTCTCTTGATTTATCACATTGTAAAAACTCATTACTACATCTGTCTCTGTTGGTTTTTTATATACATCCAGTAAATTGATCTGCACGGTTGTTCTTGTCAATGCTTCCGTCAATACATTCTTCAATACGGGATAAAAATTATTTTCATTACTCACATCTACAAACTTACCCATACATCCTAATGCATCGGCAAATTTCATATCCAAACCAATACCGATTACAAAAGGGCGAATAAAAATACCTTTCTTTTGTAGCATTGCCGATACCTCACATGGATTGCCATCGCACTCCTCTATGCCATCTGTTCTTAAAATAACTATGTTTCTACAATTCTTACATGGCGTAAAGTCCTTCTCACTTTGTGCAATAGAGTATGCAATAGGCGTAGTTCCTTTTGGTTCTAATTGATTGATAAACGTTTTAATTTTGGGGGCATTCTCCAATGCCGAAGCAAATGGGATTTCTAACTTTGTATCCTTACAATTCCTCAGGGGCTGTATAAATGTTGTATGCCCATAACACCGCAGCGCTATTTCCAGATTAGGAATATACTGAATGGAGTCCATTAACTTGCTCATCACTCTTTTCGCTACATTAATTTTTGGCTCTGTATTCCAAGGGGCATACATACTGTACGAATCATCAAATACAAACAATATCCTGTTTACCACATTTTGCGACACCATCGCACTCGTTCCACACATCAATAGTACGTTAAAAAAATATCTCTTTGCTAGATTTAGCATCTTATATTTTATTACAAATTCATTTCCTAAAAATCTCCAATAGTTTCTGGTAATTGGCTAAGCGCCTGCTTCATCTGTTCTTCATTGGGAGCTTTGCCATGCCACTTATGTGTTCCCATCATAAAATCTACTCCATAGCCCATTTCAGTTTTATTGATGAGCACCACGGGTTGATTTTTGCCTGATAATTGTTGACATGTTTCTATTTTACTTATCACTTTTTCCAAGTCATTACCATCGTTATTCTCTACGACCTTCCATCCGAAAGCTTCAAATTTTAATCTCAAATTACCCAATGGCATTATATCTTCTACAGTTCCATCTATTTGCTTATTGTTGTAATCAATAATGGCAATATAATTATCAAGCTTTTTACTCGCCGCAAACATAGTTGCTTCCCATATTTGTCCTTCTTGTAATTCTCCATCTCCGTGTAAACTAAAAATTATTCTCTCCTCTTTGTTCAACTTCTTTGCCAATGCTGCTCCAATAGCCACACTCATTCCTTGCCCTAAAGATCCTGATGCCACACGAATACCTGGCAACTGTTCGTGCGTAGCAGGATGCCCCTGTAAGCGAGAGTTGATCTTTCTAAATGTATTTAACTCTTTTATCGGGAAATAACCACTTCTTGCCAATACACTGTAATAGACAGGGGTGATGTGTCCATTACTCAAAAAGAACAAGTCTTCTCCTACTCCATTCATATTAAACGGCTGCGGAGAATGTTTTATTATTTTAAAAAACAAGGCTATCAATACTTCTACACATCCAAGTGATCCTCCCGGATGCCCCGACTGTGCATTATATACCATCCTAATAATATCTCGTCTGATTTGTGTTCCCAACAATTTTAATTCTTCTATTGAATAGGCCTTCATCATCTTATTTTTTGCGGCAAAGGTGCAAAAATATTTCTCTATTTTCTCAAAAACAAATCAACTCAATGAAAATATACGCTCATTATCATCTCCTCTGTCATCCATGAATACTCTCTGCCCATCCTTTTTCTATCCAGTGTCTAAAAAGATATTTCTGCTCATATTGATATTGAGAATCTACTAAAAATAATTTTTGTTTTTCATCCATCAAATAATGTAAATCCATCAAGGTAGAATAACCCGCACGAGTAACAATACTTTTAGATTGTAATATAAAATTATTGCTTTCTTCAAAACTCTTCCAACCCATTAGCACATTTCCATCTTCTTGAATGCTCCCAATAATTTTAATCACATAAGTATTATCTTTTTTTTGCAGTGTTTCAACATAATGCAAAAATACCTTTTCATAATACTGCCGCTCTGCAATAGTACCACTAATAATGAACAGATAATCTATTGTTTTATCCAGCAATTTCTTTCTCATCAAAGATTGTGGCAGAATATATTTTAATTTTGACCGAAGTGATTTTGAACGGGTGTGCGATAATTTGCCTGCCAAAGACTTATCTAATGCCTCATAATCAGGCACCCAAATTTCATCAAAACGATTCAGCCTGCTTTGATGAAAATAATTTCCTGCATGAAAGACAAATGGAAGTGGCAAACGTAATTGATGGCATACGATTACACTTCTTATTTTTGGATAATAAAACCCATATCTGTTATCTGATATGATTAAATCTGGCTTGGCGTGTGATTGAATGTAAGTATGCAAAAATCTTTTTTCTGTCTGAATGGTTTTGAAAAACGGATACGACTGTGTCAACAAAAAATGAAAAATAGAATCGGGGAAAAAATTTATATTATATGATGGCATTCTTACTTGTTTTATGTGGGGGAATAATTTAGAATAAAGCGGGAGTTGTGTATCCGTAGAAAAAATAATCATCTCATTTCTCTTGGATAGTTCACTAAGGATAGCAGAGGTGCGAGCCAAATGACCCAATCCCCAATCTAATGCTGATACATAAATTAGCTGATTACTGATTTTATGAAAAAACACTTCTTTAAATGTTTGAAAAAATCCATCTCATTTCTTCTTGCATTTGATGGGCTACCCTTAAATAAGCATCCAGAGGATTTTCAGAATTATCTGCTGTTTTTGGATCATCATAAGGCAAAAATATTTTATGCTCCGCACCTGGTATGTAAGGACAATTATTCTCTGTTTCTGTACACACCATCACTGCTGCAAAGTGCTCTAAACGACTTGTTACTTCCTCAAAATTTTTGCTATACAACAATACTATCGATTGAGAAGGCTTGTATCTCCATTCAAATACTGGGTTTTCTCCTTCTATTTTTTGAATGATCTCAAATCCTAATTTTCTTAATATAGCCACTGTATTCGGATGAATGCTTGTTACTTCTACTCCTCCTGAATAACAATTTATTTTATCAATTTGATATTCGTACGCCGTATATTGAGCAATCACTTGCGACAAATGACTCCTTCTGCTATTTTGCACACATACAAAGATTAAATTAACCTCTTGCTCTCTCTCTAACTTTTGCTGGATATATTTTCTCAACAATTCTAATTTCTCCAATCTTGTTTGAGTAAACATTTTTTAGTCCTTTGAAAAATAATCGGCGTTTTGATACACACCTGTATATTCTTTCTTTATTTGCATCAATATATCATTTGCCAAACTGCTTGCACCATATCTAAACCATTGATTATCTAACCATTCATCTCCTAATACCTCTTTTACCATTACAAGGTATTGTAGCGCTGTTTTTGCATTAGATATTCCTCCTGCGGGTTTCATCCCTACCATTATCTCCGTTTTGTCATAATGCTCTTTGATGGCCTGTAACATAACATAAGTAACAGGTAGTGTTGCTGCGGGTTGTATCTTACCTGTGGATGTCTTAATAAAATCTGCCCCTGCCAATATAGCTATTTCCGAGGCTCTACGCACATTATCCAAAGTGGAAAGTTCACCTGTCTCAAGTATGACTTTTAGTCTTGCATTGCAAGCATGTGCCAGTTCTTTAATGGCTAATATTTCCTCATACACCAATTGAAAATTGCCCCGCAAAAATTCTCCACGATTGATCACCATATCCACCTCGTCTGCTCCATTATCCAATGCGAACTTTGTGTCTTCTAATTTAACATCCAAGGGGGCTTGTCCTGCAGGGAATGCTGTAGATACCGATGCTACTTTTACGCTGCTGTTTTGTAAATACTTTTTAGCCATTTTGACAAAGGTAGGATATACACACACTGCAGCCACAGCGGGTAAATCAGGAATATCCTCTGCCAAATGCTGTGCCTTGTAACACAATTGTTTCACTTTTCCATCTGTATCTTTGCCCTCCAGAGTAGTCAAATCAATCATACTTAGAATTGTTTTTAAGCCTTCTACTTTGCTATCTTTTTTTATACTTCTGGCTGTAATGCGAGCTATTCTGTCATCTACACCCACCTGATCTACTCTCAAATCATACAAAAAATCCCACTTTCTGTTAGCTGAAAATTGCTTCATAAAAAATTTATGTATTTTTGCACAAAGATAGTAAATTTTAATCTGGTTTAAAATGCAAAAAAAAGTACTATGGCTCTTTGGCTTATCTGGCGCAGGAAAAACAAGTATTGCTACAGCTATAAGCAAAAAAATATCTTCTCAACAATTTCCACATTTTATACTGGACGGCGATGAATTGAGAGAGACTGTTAATCAAGATTTAGGATATTCCGAAGAAGACAGAAAAGAAAATATTCGTCGTGCAGCAGAATTTGCAAAACTGGTAGTACAACAGAACATGATATGTATCTCTTCATTTATTACTCCTTTAAAAATATTAAGAAATCTTGTAAAGATGACTTTAAACGATAACATAATATTATTTTTTATTGATACGCCGTTAGAAGAATGTATAAAAAGAGATGTAAAAGGATTGTACCAAAAAGCACAAGATCAACAGATAAGTAATTTTACAGGTGTCTCAGCCAAATTTGAATATCCTGATGAGAATGAAAATGTAATCAGAATATCTACACTTAATAAAACCTCCGCAACGTGTGCAGATGAAATTTTAGCCTACTTTTTTAATCAAGTAGAAAATTTATAAGTGCTGCAAAAATTTTGATTATCTTGAATTTGAAATTAGAAAAACTTAATACACCATCTTGTAGAACATATAAGATACGGTAAAATCACAGCCACTTCTTCTTCCTAAAAATGTACAGTATTATCAAAGTGGATAATAACATTAACAACAAAGAAAAGGGGTACCCATATTTCCATTCTAATTCAGGTAAAAAATGAAAATTCATGCCGTAAATACTAGCTATAAGCGTAGGCGGCATAAATATTACCGAAACCACCGTAAATATCTTAATGATTTTATTTTGCTCAATGTTAATCAAGCCCAAAAATGTATTTTGTAAGAATTCTAAACGAGTAAAATTAAATGATGTATGGTCTATCAAAGAAGCAATATCTTTTAATAATACTCTTATCTTATCAAGGTTCTCATCTTTAATCACCTCATTTCTAATGAGCAGCGATAAAACTCTTTGTGTATCAAATAAGTCTTCTCTTACTTTTATCATTGCTTCCTGATAAAAATTGATCTTCAAAATAACTGTTTCATCAGTAGTTCCTAAAAATGTTGTGGATTTACTAATGGCATTGATCTTAGCCGATAAAAATTCTATAATATCTGCATCATTGTCTATTCCCTGCTCTAAAATAGCAATCAGGATTTTTAAAGCATGATTGTAGTGAGCTGGTTGTTGTTTTATCTTTCTCACTATCTCCTGAAACACACGTGATTCAAAATTTCTATTGGTTAATATCACTTTGTTCTTAACTATGATACTCAGGTCACTCTCTTCTATTTTTTCTGATTGTGGTAAAAAATGAATAAACTTCGTGATGATTTTAATAACATCGTCTTCCTCAGTATATCTTGAACTAACCTCTATCTCTTCTTGTTGTTGTTTAGATGGAAAATTAATTTTAAACTTCTCTTCTATGGATGCTATGTCCTGAACACTTCCATTTTGAATGTCTATCCACACAAAATTATCCCATTCAGGTAGTTCATCAAATGTATCTACCTTGATTTGTGAATAGTTGGGAAGTACAAAAGCTCTGATCATAGTCCATATTAAAAAATTAGTAAATGCCGCCGCAAAGATGCGAAATATATTTGGAAAGGATGCAAATTATTTTGTACTATTGCCGCCCCAATCATCAAGGTTCCGTAGCTCAGTTGGATAGAGCAACAGCCTTCTAAGCTGTGGGTCGCAGGTTCGAATCCTGCCGGAATCGCAAACTTTTATTTTTGAATCCTCTTGTTCGTCTCATCACTGGTGCCTTTGTTATTCTCTTTTGTATTACTCTCATTTTTTTTCTGCATTTTACCACTTATTTCAATTATCTCCCTCAAAGCCAAAAAAACATCATTGCCATTATTCTCTTTCTCTATCTTATTTTCAGGATTTACAAAGAATACTCACATTTCAAACATAAACAAGAATAAAAATTTTTATTTGACCTAATTATTATACAATTTTGCAGCACTAAAAAACATTTTATCATTATGATAAAAAAAAGTCTCTTTCCAGTATTCATCCTTTTGTTGCTTATCATAGTATCTTGTTCTAATAATAAAAATGAACCCATTGAACTTTCTACTACTGAAATCAGTGTAGGAAATAAAAATGAACTTCCAATTATTGACTTTGAAGAAGAAGAACACGATTTTGGGAAAATAGTACAAGGTGAAAAAGTAAGCTACGATTTTAAATTCACCAATGTAGGAAAAAGTAATCTGGTCATCAGTTCTGCAGCCGCCAGTTGTGGGTGTACCGTGGCTGATTTTCCAAAAGAGCCTGTACCACCAGGTAAAACAGGAAAAATTAGGGTGGAATTTAACAGCGAAGGGAAAGCGGGATATACAGAAAAAACCATCACAGTAGTAACCAACTGTGAACCTAATACCAGAATACTAAAAATAAAAACAGATATAGTAGAACCATCCAAAAAATAATCCATAAAAACAAACACCATGCAACATCAATTACTCATCTTAATGGCATCACAAGGACAAGGCAATCCTATCATGCAAATGCTGCCTCTAATACTTATCATTGTCGTATTTTACTTCTTCATGATAAGGCCTCAAATGAAAAAAGCCAAAGAGCAAAAAAAGTTTGTTGAAAATCTCAAAAAAGGCGACAAAATTCTCACCATTGGTGGTATCTATGGAAAAGTAATAGATACAGATGAAAGTACCATTTTAATGGAAACTGAAGATGGTTCCAGAATGCGTATTGTAAAGTCCGCCGCCACAGCAGATGGTACCTCTAATATTCAAAAATAATTGATACTTTGCTCAGAAATGATCTTGTTCTAAAAGCCGCAAGAGGTGAAAAAACATCCTCTGTCCCTGTGTGGCTGATGCGCCAAGCAGGAAGGGTTTTACCAGAATACAGAGCCACTCGAAGCAGGGCAAAAAGTTTTGTTGAATTTGTCAAAACCCCCGAACTCGCTGCAGAAGCCACTATACA
>DAHXOV010000047.1 GCA_027364695.1 bacterium | reverse complement strand
CCTGCAATAATTCCAGCTTATCTTTTGGCTAAGGAAGCCAGAAAGAATGGATGTGTTGTTATGCTTTCAGGAATGGGTGGAGATGAAATAAATGCAGGGTATTCAAGACATAAATTTCTTGCATATATAGGCTGCTTAAAGTGGTTGTGTTTATTCCCTTTATTTTTGTTTTTATTTATTCCAAAAGGAAAGTTGATAGAAGAAACTGATTTGACATGGAAAAGACCTGCACATGGCATTAGCGCAAAGTTTTATCGTGATTTAATTGGAAAAAAGTCGATGGTAGATATTGAAGAAGATACAGTATTAAAGTGGAACATGTTTGAATGACAAAATTTTTATTGTACTTTCTGTCCTGTTTTGGATGCTATGATTTGTATCAACTGGGGTGCGGGAACTATACCAGATTGTTGCCATAAAATCATACCACTTTTGAAGAGAATAAGAGTGGGCACACCTTTTATGTTGTAATAGGAAGCTGTGAGTGGATTTTTATCTACATCTACTTTGATGACTTTTATTGTTTCGCCGAAATGCTGCACGACTTCTTTTAAGATAGGGGGCATCATTTTACAAGGACCGCACCATTCTGCAGAAAAATCTACTAGCACAGGAGTTTCTTTATTGATAAGTTGATAGAAGTTGGTGTTATTTTCGTTCATCGTTTTGGTTTTTATGATTGCGTTTAGAGGCATAATTGTTTGGAAATGTCATGCTCCACACACCTCTTATGTTGTATAATTCGTATCCTGTTGCTTGGTCCTTGGGGTAAAGTTCTTTGAGTGCACGCATTGTAACATCAGGGATGTGTTGGATGGGTATTCCGTGACAGTTGAGGCATACGGGAGCAATGAATATGGGTGTGAAGAATTTTATTCCCTCGTTGGTTTTTATGATGCTAGGTTTTTTTGACATTGTTTTTTCATACATTTCAAGTATTTGTTTTTCAAGGGAATTGGGTGCGTTGGAAGGATTTCGCAATTTGAGCGAGGTTCTTTTTACGGTAATCCCAAAGTGCTTGGATAATGAGTCGGTGAGTGGAAGTGCTTTTTCGTTGCAATACTTGACGGATTCATAAGGTCCAGTCTCATCTAATGCTTTGTTGAGATGTGTGAATATTTGTGCATACATTTGTTTGGCAAACTTTATTCCCTCTGCAGTATAAAAGAGAGAATCACTTTTAGATAGTTCTGATTCTTGGGTGGTTGTTGTATTTTTATTTTGTTGGCAACTGAATAAAATAATAATTATGGATAAGAAAGGGGCAAAGTACTTTTTCATCTTTTATTTTTGAATAGGCAGTCCTTGTGCTTGCCAATTAGTAATTCCGCCATCCAGGTTGATTACTTTAAATCCTTTTTTTGCAAGGATTTCTGAAGCGCCTGCACTTCTTTTTCCGCTTCTACAATAAACGAGTACAGTTTTGCTTTTATCTAACTTTGAAATTTGTTGTTCAAAAGTATTGGAATAAAAGTCAATGTTGGTGGCATTAGATATTTTACCTTCGCTAACTTCTTCGGCTGTTCGGACATCAAGTAAAATAATATTTTTACCATTAAGGAGTTTTTGAAATTCAGCAGGACTAAGGGTTTTGAAGGTAGCATTTTGAGCACGAGCAAAGATGAATATGCCTGAGATAATTGAAGTGGTGAGGGTGTAAAAGATTCTGATTTTCATAGTATTTGATTTTTATTGGTTGTTAGAAGGTTAAATTGTGCCAAACTCTTGCAGGATAGATTTCTATACCACTGTTTTTTTTATTAGCGGTAGCAGTATCTCTCCTTCCTGATGCACAACATACAATAATAGGTTGATTCATTCTTTTGATCTGATTGATTTTGGATTCCATATTTTGCAGTGGTATATTATAGATCCTTTAGGATGGTTTAAATTAAATTCCGATGGTGTTCTTATATCAATAATTGTGCCAGCTTGTTTGAGTATTTATTTGAAGTTGCCTTTTGGTTTTAATCCAAGTATTTTTTTAATATAATGCATAGTATTTTTTGGATTATTTTTAAATTGTGCTTATATAAGATCACCATCATAAGAAAGGATGCCCCCGTGTAAATTGTTTACACTTTTAAATCCTAATGAATGCATGTATTGACATGCGGAGGTACTTCTTCCGCCGCTTCTGCAATACACATAATAATTTTTTTCTCTATCTAGAGCATTAATTTGTTCGGGGAATTCAGCAGATGAGATGTCTATGTTGATGGCACTGGGTATATGTCCTGAGTGATATTCACCATCTGTTCTTACATCAATAATAACTGCATTTGAGTTTTTTTTGATTTCATTTTCAAATTCATCGCTCATAAGTTCTTTGTACATAGTTTTAGTTTTTTTTATTGATTGATTTTATGTTTTAGTTGGGTATCTATTTTATACAGCTTGAATAACTATTGATTCATCTGCTTGAGTAATAGCGGAGAACCCACCTTTTATATCGATGATATTATCTATTCCGTTTCTTTTTAATATGCTGGCAGCAATCATACTCCTGTACCCGCCTGCACAGTGAATGTAGTATTTTTCATTTCTGTTGAATTTATGTAGGTGTTTTTGAATGAAGTCCAATGGAATGTTTTTTACATTTTCTAGGCGAGATTTTTTGTATTCTGTCGGCTTGCGGGTATCAATTACATGGATGATTTCAGATTTGTATCTTTTTACGAACTCTTGAGCGTCTATTTGGTGGATGCTCTCCACTTTTTCACCTGATTTTTTCCACTCTTCAATGCCGCCGGATAGGTAACCAAGACAATTTTCATAACCCACTCTTGCCAATCTAATAACAGCTTCTTTTTCTCTTCCTTCTTGAGTTATTATTAAAATGGGTGTTTTAAGATCTTCTATTAGAGCGCCTACCCAAACGGCAAATGGACCCCCATCTAGTCCAATGTTGATAGAACCCGGAATATGAGCAGAGGCAAAGTCTGAACTGGATCTGGTATCTAAAACTAATGCGCCTATTTTCATTTTTTCTTTAAATTCGGTAACCCCGATAGGGATGTATTCTCTTTCAATGATATTATCTATGCTTTCGTATCCGAATTTGTTCATCATTGCATTTTTGGGGAAATATTGTGGAGGAGGCAGCAGCCCTGTAGTAGCTTCTTTTATGAATTCTTCTTTTGAGATGTTTTGCATTGCCCAGTTTTTCTTTTTTTGATTTCCTAGTGTGTCAAAAGTTTCTTTTCCAATATTTTTTCCACAGGCAGATCCTGCACCGTGCGCAGGATATACAATAATATCATCAGACAAAGGTAAGATTTTAGTTTTTAGAGAGTCATAAAGTAATCCTGCCAATTCTTTTTCAGAAAGATCACCTTTTACAGCAAGGTCTGGTCTTCCAACATCATTGATAAACAAAGTGTCTCCTGTGAAGATGTATCTTTCTTTGCCATCTTCATCAATTAAAAGATAGCTTGTTGACTCTAATGTGTGTCCGGGTGTGTGTAATATTTTAATTTTAATATTAGCTATTTTAAATTCCTCACTGTCTTTAGCGATGTAAGCATCAAAGTTGGGTTGTGCTTTTGGTCCGTATATTATTGTGGCGCCTGTTTTTTTAGCAAGGTCTAAATGCCCGCTTACAAAATCTGCGTGGAAATGAGTTTCAAATACATACTTGATTTTGGCCTTTCTTTGTTTGGCTTTGAGGATATATGGATCTACTTCTCTAAGTGGATCTATAATGGCGGCTTCGCCATTTGATTCAATATAATAAGCCGCTTCTGCTAAACAGCCTGTGTACATTTGCTCTACATAGTGTTTCATACTTGTAATTTTTAAGATTATTTGATGGATTGGTAGTTTTTGTATATTTCAGTAATTGTTGTACTAATGAGTATAAGAAGAAGAAAATATCCGTAATATCTTTTTAGAGCCGAAGATAGGATGATTTTATGTAAGTATGCCCCAATGAAGATACCAATGATAGAGATAATGGAAAATAATATTATCATTATGATGTGTTCATTAGCGAAGAACTTAAAATTGAGCATACTTCCTATTATAGCGTTAATGCTGATGATGATGAGCGAAGTACCAGTAGCTTTTTTGATTGGTAAATAAAAAATGCTCATCAAAGCTGGAACAATGATAAACCCCCCACCTGCACCTATCGCAGCAGCAATTGCTCCTACCATTGATGAGTATAGAATATATTTGAAAGAAAACATGTTTTTGTGCTTTGTTACTTTTTCATTAGAAATAGTATTTGTATAGAATATTTTATATATTACAATGGAGAGAACTATAATAAATAACAACATAATAAGTGCGTTTTTAGTAATCATATAATTTCCTATGGATAATATATTATGAGGGATATTACTTAGTAGGAATTGTTTTGTTAAGTAAAAACTAATAATGACTGGTAGAGAGAAAAGGATAGATACATGGATGTCCACTTCTTTATTTTTTATATACTTGATAGACCCAGCAATAGCAGATATACCTACGACAATCAAGGAATATACACTGGCTTGTTCAGGAGAAATTTCCATAAAATAGACAAGTATAGGGAAAGATAATATAGATCCCCCTGCGCCAAATAAGCCAAGTACTACTCCTATTAATATAGCTAATATGTAAGCGATTATCATCATTGATTCAAATTTGTTTCTATACAAGTTAATAAGTTTAGAAATTTTTTATTTTTCAATGAGTAGTACATATTTTTCCCATCTCTGCGACAGGAGAGTATGTTTTTATTTTTTAGTACATTTAAATGATGTGATACCACAGCTTGTTCTATGTATAGAATAGATTGAAACTCCCCTACATTCATTTCTTTTTTATTTTTTAGTAATGAAATAATATACAAACGGACGGGATGTGCTATGGTTTTTATTCTCTCGGCAGCCTCTATCCATTCTTTATCCATATAAGTGGACCTTGTTTTTACAGTCATATTTTTTATTTCACAGCACAAATATACATATAAATACATATAGATATAAATACATTTATATGTTTTTACAATATATTAACATTTTTATTTTCGAAATTTATTAAGATTAAAATTCACTATTGTATGGGAGGCAAGTTACATGTCCAACAAATTCGTGTTTTTCTCCTTTTAAATCATACACTTTTATTTTGTACACATATACATCCTGAGTTACTTTATTCTTCTTACCTTTGACAGTACCATCCCACCCTTGATAAAAATCGGTAGTTTTAAATATTAATTCTCCCCATCTGTCGAAAATCATCATTTCAAACTTTGTAACATCTATACCCATCCCTTTACAGATAAAAATGTCATTTAAGCCATTGCCATCAGGTGTAAAGGCACTGGGTATGTACAAGTGAAATTCTGGTTCTATAATAATTGTTTTGATGACCATATCTCTGCAGCCATATTGGTTGTATATTACCAGCGCTACCGAGTAAGTACCTGGTTGTGAGAAGGTATGTGTAGGGTTCTGCAAATAGCTGGTATTATAAATGCCACTGCCAAAATCGCTGAAAAACCAATTGTATGTGGTAGCGCCTTGTGAAGTACTGGTAAAACTTACAGTAGGTTCAAATTCGGAAGTTATCCACGGATATGCGATAAAATCTGCGACAGGATAAGGATACACTTCAATATAATTCGTATAACTTGTAGAAGAAACACAGGCGCCGTTAGATACAGTGAGAGAAACATCATAATAACCAACATTTGTGTAGGTGATAGAAGCAGAATAACCTATAGCAGTTTGCCCATTTCCAAAGTTCCATGTGTATGAAAAAGATGAATTGTAAGTATTGGCAGTGAAATTAACTCTTACAGGAGGACATCCTTTAGTTATATTGGCTGTAAATGAAGATGGAGGTATGGGAGTAACACTTACAGTAAAATACGCATTGGTAGGAGTATTACATCCATCGCTGATAGTGACTGTATAATTATTGGGTTGTGTAGCATAATTACCTGTAACTAAAATGGAGGCGGTATTGACACCTGTATTCCATGTGTAAGTATAAGGGCCTCCATTCCCATTGCTCGTAATGGTTGGAGAAAGTGTAACACTAGAATTATCACAGATGATGATGGTGTTCCCTATAGCGGATAAAGTAGGATATACATACACTTCTATAGTATAAATATTACTTACACATCCTTTTGTATCCTGTGCAGAAACAGAATATATTGTGGTAGATGATGGTGCCACATTCATCGTACCATTATTAATGACGCCACCCGGATTCCAGTTGTAAGTGTATCCTCCATTTCCACCACTGGCAGAAGCAGACAGAGTAATGGTATTATTTATACAAATAGAAACATTTGGAGAAGTGTTTAAACTAATAGGATTGGGTTGTAATATGTTTAATGTAACAGTGATATTGCAT
>DAHXOV010000040.1 GCA_027364695.1 bacterium | reverse complement strand
GTAGGAATATTAAAGACAATGGAAAAAAGTAATGACTATATTCATTATGTTTATTATAATAAAGACGGGCAGGTTATTGTACCAGGGTACACATTTGACCAAAAGGTGGTAGATAGTGTAAAGATAGATCCGGGATATATTCCTCGTCCTACTGATAAGTTAGTAACGGTAAATTTATTTTTTCAAGACTATTTACCCAAATTACCCGATTTTAAGATGAATATGAATCTGGTATTTGGCAGTGGTTTACCATTTGGTCCGCCTAATCATAAGCGTTGGGAGCAAGTGAATAGAATGCCATTTTATAGAAGGGTAGATATCGGATTTGCTTATCAATTTATCAAATCAGAGAGGGAAAAAAAGACGAAGAACATTTTCAATCATATAAAAAGCGGATGGTTGTTTTTGGAAGTGTTTAACTTGTTGCAGGTAAACAATACTGTGTCTTACACATGGCTAAAGGATGTAACGGGGCGGACTTATGCAGTGCCTAATTATCTTACCAACAGGCAATTAAATCTGCGGTTGTATGTACAATTTTGATATAATGATGGAAGGCAGAGGTGGTTGATAGAGATGTGCTGGAATTATTTTGTCATATTAACAATGGTGGTATAGAATAGGGGTTACATTTTCTTCTTAACGGTTTTTAGAGACAGCAGATTAATGGGATTGAGTGGTAATCCTGTAATACTATGATTGACCAATCTTATTACTTCATCGTAATAGAGAAATATGGAAGGTGCTTCGTCTATAAGAATTTGATCCATTTGCTGATAGATGTTTATTTTTTCTTTTTCATTTATTGTTTTGAGTGATTTTTCATACAGTAAATCAAATTCTGCATTTTTGAAGTGTGTATAATTAAAACCAACAGGGGAAAAGTTTTTGCTATAAAAGAGGGAGAAGAAATTTTCTTCGTCAATATAATCAGCTAACCAACTTTTCTTAAACATTTCATATTGAAATAAGAAAGTGGCTTGTCTGAATACAGAAGGTTGTTCAATAGATATTTTTATAGGAATATTAAACTCTTTCCATTGTGATTGTAGAAAGGATGCCTGTTCTTTATAGTCATCTGTAATATGGAGAGTGATTTCAGATAAGCCATTTCCATCTGGGTAGCCGGCTTCTTTTAATAGTTGTTTTACTTTTTCAGGATTGTAGTGATACCCCTTTACCTTATTAGTATCAAAGGATTTGAATCCTTTTGGTATGATTCCAGCGATGGCGGGCATACCTATTCCATTACGGAAATATTTGACAAGGCGGTCTTTATCTATAGCATGGTTGAGCGCTTGTCTGAATGCTTTTTTATGCAGGGGAGAATTTTTCATAACTTTATCATCTACCAATAATCCGATGTAATCAGTTTTGAGGTAATTGGCTTTTTGCAGATAACATTTGGAAGTGTAAATTTTGTTGAGTAATCCGCTTTTGTCCATCACTTCATTGACATTGATAGCATCTGCTCCGCTAATCATATCTAATTTACCATTGAGAAATTCTATAAATGCGGTTTCTTTATCTCTGATGAAATATATAGATACAGCATCTAAATAGGGTAAACGAATGCCTTGCGCATCTTTTTCAAAATAATCAGGATTTTTTACTAATATGAGCTTATTTCCTTCCTCCCATTTTTTGAGCATGAATGGACCTGTTCCTACCGCTTGAGTTCTGAACGATCTTTTGTAATAATCAATTGCTTCATAAGGGATAACCGAAAAGTATTTCATTGTTAGAATATTTAAAAATACGCTGTACGGTTGTTTTAAATAAATGACAAAAGTGGAGTCATTGATGGCTTGAAAGGGACGGAAGTTTGTTTTTTCACTTCTATCTATGTAAGACAAGAGCGAAGCGGCGGTAGAGTTGGAAGTAATGAGTAAGCGATTAAAAGAAAATTCAAAATCGTAGGCCACCACTTTTCTTCCTTGATTGTTTGGGAAACAGGGATTGTCGTGAAAAAGCACATCGTTTCTTAAATGAAAAATATACTTGGTGCCATTTTCCTGTATTTCCCATGAATGAGCAATGGAAGGGAGAACATTCAGAGAGTCGTCTAATTGAACCAATCCGTTGTATAATTGGTTACAAACCCATATATGAGTAAGAACATTGCTTTCGGCGGGATCTAATGATGAGATGCCATCTTTTTCATTGTAAGAAAAGACTGTTTTATTGTTTGCGTTTTTTTCTTTTTGTTTATTTGGATTGGAACAGGAAAAAATAATAAAGAGAGAAAGAAGTAAAAAGAATATTTTTTTCATTGTATTCAAAAATTTATTGTGGCAAAATTGTAAAAAAGAAAAGATACAAAAAAGATAAGTGATACTAAAATATCCACAAGAGAGTGTGCAATTTTTCAGACAGACAAAATGATTTTCAGCGCCTCGTCTGCCAGTGTCTCATAGTTTTTTACAGATATAGAGACAGTAGGGTACGGAAGCGCATTTAAATACTTGATGTATGTATGATAAAGATTTTCAAGGTAAGAAAGTGTGATGTTTTGTTCCATTTTTCTATTTCTTTTTTTGATATTAATAAATGCTTGAGCTGGCTTTACATCTAAAAACAGAATGATATCAGGAAATGTATTCATGGATTCTTCTAGTAGAAAAAAATATTTTTGGTATTCTTTAAAGTCATTGGGAGAGAGGTTATTTTCAGCAAACCACAAACATTTTCTAAATGTAAAATCCGCTATTGTGAGAGATTGGAAGTGGGTGGAGAAATGATGATGAATCTGATGAAAACGTTCAATAAGAAAACTGTACTCCGTAAGGAGATTATACCTTTGAGCAGATTGATAAAAAAGTTCGAGAAGTTTGTTTTTTTCAAATTGTTCTTTTAATAAAACAGCATTTTGTGTAGGCGAAAGTGTTTTAAAAAGATGCTTTGCCAGAGATGTTTTCCCACATCCAATAATACCCTCTATGCAAATGTACTTTTTCATTACAATAGATGTTTAATTTCTGTATTCAATACAGGATGTTTAACACTGCCCGCAATTTCAGACAAAGGTAAAAGCACAAATATTCTTTGATGCATGAGAGGGTGAGGAATTACAAGATTTTCCTGGCAAATGACTTCTTGATTGAATAATAACAAGTCAATATCAATGGTTCTTGACTCATAATCATCATTTTTTTTTCTTTTTTTTATTCTTCCCAGTTTTTTTTCAATGAAGATGATTTGGTTTAAAATTTCATTGGGTGATAGCGGTGTTAAGACAGATACACAAAGATTGTAAAAAAATGGAGTACTTTCGGGCATTTGCCATGGCTCTGTTCTATGGATAGCAGATCTTTTTTGTATTTTACCAAGTTGTGTTTGAATTGCATTGAAGGATTGATAGATATAATAAATCCTTGGATAAATATTACTGCCTATTCCTAAATATACAACATTCATCTTTAATAAATTTTGAATGTAAAAATACAAAATGCTACTTTTGTACTCTAAAATAAAAAACTATGAAACAATTTTTTGGTGGTTGTTTAGGGGCATTGACTGGAGTCATTATTGGAGTGATTCTTTTATTCATTGTATTATTTGCGGTTATTACCACTTCTATATCGGATGCGATAGAGTCCAAAGCATCGAAAATATCTGCAACAGAAATCATTGACAAATCTGTATTAAAAATAGAATTAAAGGGATCTGTTCAGGAAACAGCAACCAGAGATATTTGGAATTTTGACTTT
>DAHXOV010000035.1 GCA_027364695.1 bacterium | reverse complement strand
GGAATAAACAATTGTCCTCCTACCCACAAACACGCTGTTACAATATGTATATAAATACTAACAAAATACATTTACTTTAATATTGCTTTTTCCATTTGAATTGCTCGGGGAAATAAAATATTATTCTCAAGATGAATATGCACCATCAAATCGTCATCAAATTCCTTTATTAACTTATATAGAGCCTTGTACGAATTACAAGCGTCCTCTGGCGCAATATATTGATTAGATTGTATTCTGATTGTTTTTATCAAATCGCCTGCTACATCATGCTCATGCATCATCGCTTTGATTGGATTCTCAATCATACCTAACCCACCTCCTGCATGACGGTTGATGCTTATAGTTTCTATATATGGAAATAAAATATTCTCTTCCTTCATCAAATGCATATTCAACTCATATATAAGTTCTTTTAAACAATCGTTCACCTTCAATAGTTCCGGATGATCATTCCCATGTCTTTCTGCAATTTTTTCTGATAACCCCAACAAAGCATCCTGACACTCTTTGATATACCTATGATGTTTTTCTATAATATATTTAGTCAATTCATGCAAGGGCATGTTATTAAAATTGAGTTCGTATTTCTTGTTTTCAATTTCTTGTAAGGCTTTTTCTACCTCACCAACATCCAAACCTTTTTCTGTACACGCCTCTTTCAATGGTTTATTCCCCCCACAACAAAAATCAATGCCATATTTCATGAATACTTTTACTTTTCTTACATCCTCAGCTGCTATTTCTCCAATCGTCTTTCCCTTCTTTGTAATTTTAATTCTCCACACATCCGGACCATCTTTCAAATAATCCCACTCAAAAATATTTCCCCGTTCTGCCATCAGTTGATAATATAATGGCTTCGGATCATGGTCATTTACAATAATCATCAACTCACCATCTTTCAAATTATCAAATTTCATAAAAATAACAGGATGTTTTTCTCTTGGTGGTAACATCCTCACATCCAATTCTAAAACCATTGTATTCATAAATTTATTTTGAGTGCAAATATAAATAATATAATAATATATTTTTATATTATTATAGGAATAATAACATATCTTATTGATTTACAATAAAATAAAAATATATTTTTCTCTTAGTTTAATTTATTTATTATTTTAGTCGCAAATTTTCTAACATGAAAAATATATTTAAACATTTTTCCCTTATCCTTATTTTCTTTTCTATTCCATCTCCAGCCCAGGTAGTATCAGGACTATCATACAACGAATACTTCACTGAAGGCAATCAGCTCATGTTAGAAAATAATTATTCATTAGCCATACAAAACTACTTACATGCATACGAACTTCAACCATATAATGCCAATATCAATTATCTGTTAGGAAAAGCATACTTATACTCTGCAACAGAAAAACACAAAGCAGAAGAATATCTTGTCAAAACCATCAACAAAATTAAAAAAAATTATATCCCTGATGATGCATCAGAAAAAAACGCCCCTGTACTTGCCATCTATTACTACGCGCAAGCATTGCATATTAATTACAAATTTGACGACGCCATACAATTTTATGATCGTTTTTTAAATACTCTCGGAAAATCTGCCCAATCGTGGGAAAAAGAAGTGGCTCTCAAAAAAAATCAATGTAATTATGCTAAAACATTAGTATCTCACCCCATTACAGTAAAAATAACCAACATGGGCGATAGTATCAATAGCGAATACCCCGAATACGGCGCTGTGCTAAGTGCCGACGAACAAATGCTC
>DAHXOV010000034.1 GCA_027364695.1 bacterium | reverse complement strand
TAGTAAATTGTACATTAGGATAAAATCCTTGTGTAGGAGTAAATGGATAAGGAGAACCAAAATTCCACCTTATATTCACTTCATATTGTTTTCTATCTCCAAAATTGTAAGATGCTACTATGTTGAAAGTATGTCTTCTGTCAAAAATAGGCGAGTATTTAAACACTTCGTCTGTTGTAGCGTTTCCTACCCATCTGTTGGTAAGCATATATGAATATACTACCCACACATACCATCTTTTACTTTCATATTTTAATGTAAAATCAGTACCCATTGCATCCCCCTGTTCTATAATATATACTTTCTTGTACACATCAGGAATGTTTTGATTGATTTGATTGTCATCGTATAATTTATCTCTATTCACATTGATAATGGTATTAAAAAATTTGTAATAACCCTCCATATTCAGTTCAAAGAACTTCAAGAAATCATACTCAACACCTACTACAGCATGTGCTGCTTTTTGTACTGAAGAATTGGTTCGTTTTTTATTTCCATTTTTGTCTAAATACTCATTAGGGAATTTGTCACTATCAGGTCCATGTATGTAGCCATAAAATAAATTTACCACATCTCTGTCTGAATTTGCACTGAAGAGGGATTGAGAATAAATACCACCAGCCGCTTTCATTCTTATGGCATTAGTAACATTGTATTTAATACCAATTCTTGGCTCAGGAGAAAATATATTAAATGTTGCATAATACTGTGTTCTGAATCCAGGTTCTATCACCAAATGCTTATCCAATAAAATCCATCTGAATTTAATATAAGCGCCCACATTAGCAGTAGATCTTTGTTCTTGAACAGGAGAAAAATTAGGGTTTTGAATTTGATAATCAGTACTTAATACGTTCATATCCACTCCAAAGCGAATGTCGTTTCTGCCCACAAATCTCACAAAATTAAAGCCTGCATCAAAATTACTTACTTTACTTAATTTTGTATCTCCACTTGTAGTATGATTTGTATATTTTATTTTATAATTAGATAGATTGACAAAGCCATCCATAATAAGATTAGATGACGGAGGAATAAGATAAAAGTTAGAACCACCACCTGAATTGGTCCAATCAAAAGTAGCTATATTTTGAAAGTCGGCTTTATCATTAAAACTAAATCCGAAAAAATTTATCTTTGAACCACTTTGTGTATTGAAAGAAGTTTTGGCAAAAATATCTGTAAAATAATATGGCAATCCATTGGTTTTATTGTTAGTAAAATCATTAGCATATTTGTATAATACAGGAGATGTTTGAGGCAAATAGGAGTGTTTGGCAGAAATAATAAAAGACGCTCCTGCCCTATTACTATCCTGTTTGATAATAGGTCCTTCCAAAGAAAGTTTTGCCGAAAAGGTAGATGCCTGAATTTTTCCTGATAATTTTTTTTTATTACCATCTTTTGTGCGCACATCCATTATTGCAGAATTTCTGCCACCATATTCTGCATTAAAACCTGCCGAATACACATCGGCTTGTTTAATAATATCGTTATCAAAAACAGAAAATAATCCCAAAGAATGAAAAGGACTGAATACCGTCATACCATCTAACAAAATTTTATTTTGAACAGGCAAGCCTCCGCGAATATATATTTGCCCGCCCTGATCTCCTGTTGATACTACACCTGGAAGCACTTGCAAGTACTGGGCCAGATCGGGTTCTCCTATACTAGGAAGTTTATTGATAACGATAGGATCGATTTTTGTAACAGAGATATTTACTTTTTCTGTTTTCTCAGTTTTATTAGCAGATACTTCTACTTCTTGTAGTTTTATACTTTTCCTTGCGCCATAATATTTTTTACTAATAATAGCATTTTCAGTAATATGAATAACATCTTGAATAGTATCAAAGTCCAAAGAAGTTACCATCAATGTGTGTGTGCCTGTGGGAACTTTAGTAAGTGTAAAATAACCATTAAAGTCCGTATTGGTACCAATGGTAGTACCTTTTATATATACATTACAAAATGCCGCTGATTCTCCCGTAGATTGGATATACACGACCCCTTTAACAGTACCATATTTATTCACTTGTGGAAATACATTAAAAACAAATAATTTTAATACAATTAAAAATATTACAATAGAAGATTGACCTTTCATCATAAATAAAACAGATTTAGGGGCTTAAATGTATGAGAAAAGACAAGCATTTGCAAAAGAAAGGAAATAGTTTTATTTATGTGTAAATTTACCGAAATTAGAGGCAAAAATTTGATGTGAATATATATCATCCTAAACTCTTAGACTGGACATGGAAAATAAATATTCCAAGGTATTTTGTTATTTTATTTGATTTGTTTTTGGCGATTATTTCCCTATCCATTGCTATTTTATTGAGATTTAATTTTGAAAACATTCCTGATGCTGATAAAAAAAATCTCCCTTACAACATCTTAATAATCATACTGGTCCGACTGACTTGCGAGTTGCTTTTTGGCATTCATAAGGGTATGTTCAGACACAGTAGTTCACGCGATGCTTTAAGAATTTTTTACGCCAGTATTCTGGGCAACATAAGTATTTTTATGATCAATTTTTTTTGGCTTTTTGCTTATTCTCATTTTGTATTTCCTACTTCGGTTATAATCATTGATTTGTTGGTATATGTGTTTCTCATGGTTTCTGCAAGAATTATTGTCAAAACGCTTTATATTGAATATAAAAACCCGTATAAAAACAAAAAATATATTTTGATATATGGGGCAGGCGAATCTGGTATTATTACTAAAAGGACATTAGATAAAGATGCCGCTTCTCATTACAAGGTGATTGCATTTATTGACGACGACGAAAAAAAACAAGGAAAAAGAATAGAAAACATCATGGTGTATCCTCCCGAAGATATAGAAGCCATTGTAAAAGATAAAAATATAGACGCTATCGTCATAAGCATTCAAAATTTATCATTTGAAAAAAAGCAAGAAATTGCTGAGAAAGCACTCAATATGAATATTCAAATACTTCATGTACCACCTGTATCTAAATGGCTCAATGGACAATTAAATGCCTATCAAATAAAAGCAATCCATATAGAAGACTTACTGGAAAGAGAAACTATTAACCTAAATAACCCTAAAGTAAAAGAAGAAATAACCAATAAAGTTATTCTAATCACTGGTGCTGCAGGCTCTATAGGCAGCGAATTATCCAGACAATGCGCCCATTATGCACCTGAAAAATTAGTGTTTTTAGATATTACAGAAACGCCACTTTATGAATTGGAATTGGAAATAAAAGAAAAATTTCCACATCTTAATTTTGAAATAGTAATAGGAGACATTAAAAACGAAATAAGAATGAGGCGAGTATTTGAATATTTTCGTCCTGATATTGTTTTTCATGCTGCGGCATATAAACATGTTCCTGTAATGGAAGAAAATCCATCAGAAGCTCTATTAAATAATGTTATGGGTACGAAAATTATTGCTGATTTGTGTGAAAAATATTCCATTGAAAAAATGATACTTATTTCTACAGATAAGGCAGTTAATCCAACCAATGTAATGGGCGCTTCTAAACGGATTGCAGAAATTTATATACAAACAAAAAACAAGCATTCTTCTACCAAATACATCACTACCCGTTTTGGAAATGTATTAGGTTCAAATGGATCTGTGATTGTCCGATTTAAAAAACAAATTGAAAACGGCGAACCTGTAACAGTAACACATCCTGAAATCACTAGATTTTTTATGACAATACCTGAAGCCTGTCAATTGGTATTAGAAGCAAGTACTATGGGTAAGGGCGGAGAAATTTTTGTTTTTGATATGGGTAAGCCAATAAAAATCCTTGATTTGGCTAAAAAAATGATTCGCCTTTCAGGATTAAAAGAAAATGAAGATATTAAAATAAAATTTACAGGGCTTAGGCCAGGAGAAAAACTTTATGAAGAAATACTTGCAGATGCCGAAACAAACATACCTACACATCATCCAAAAATTTTAATCGGAAAAGTAAGAGAATACGATAATTTTGAAGAAATAAAAATAGCCATAGATGAGTTAATCAATGCTTTTTATACACAAGATAATTTTTTGATAGTACAGCAAATGAAAAAACTAGTTCCCGAGTTTTCCAGTAATAATTCTGTGTTTGAACAACTAGATAAAAAATAATCGTAAGTTTCAACTAAACAGCCACATCTGCCTTTATATGCGGATGAGGATCATATCCTTCTAACTTAAAATCTTCATACTTAAATTCAAATAGATCTTTTACATCAGGATTGAGAAACATCTTGGGTAATGGTCTGCAATCCCTTGTCAATTGTATGTGAGCCTGTTCTATGTGATTAAGGTATAAATGCGCATCGCCCAGTGTATGAATAAACTCATAAGGTTCTAAATGAGTAATCTGTGCCACCATCATTAAAAGCAAGGCATAAGAGGCAATGTTGAAAGGTATGCCTAAAAAAATATCTGCACTTCTCTGATACAACTGACAAGATATTCTTCCATCCGCAATATAAAATTGAAATAATATATGACAGGGAGGTAGCTTCATTTGTGGAAGGTGAGCCACATTCCATGCACTTACTATAAGTCGCCTTGAGTGAGGGTTTTTCTTTATTTCCTCTATTAAGCCAGTGATCTGATCTATGTATCCTCCATTATAATCAGGCCAACTCCGCCATTGATAACCATAAATAGGGCCCAGTTCACCATTTTTATCTGCCCACTCATCCCATATCGTTACTCCATTTTCTCTCAGGTATTGTGTATTAGTAGAACCTTTTAAAAACCACAGCAATTCGTGTATAATGGATTTAGTATGTAATTTTTTTGTCGTAATCAACGGAAAACCTTCACGAAGATCAAATCTCATCTGATAACCAAAAATACTCAAGGTGCCAACGCCTGTCCTGTCTTGTTTTTTCACAGCTTTTTCTAAAACATATTGAAGTAAATCATGATATTGCTGCATAGTATTTAGAATTTTAATTGTTTAGGGGAAAGTACAGTGGCTTCAGCAGAACCAAAGCCCACTCTTATATTATTCTTTTCTGCATATCCCTTAATGATGACAGTATCTCCATCCTGAATAAATTTTCTCTCTTCTCCGTTATTCAGTTGAATCGCTTTTGTTCCTTTCCATGTTAGTTCTAGCATACTACCATATTGATGTGGTTCTGGTCCGCTGATAGTACCACTTGCCATCAGGTCACCAATCCTTACAGGGCAACCATTAATAGTGTGATGCGCTAATTGTTGCTCCATCGTCCAATACAGATATTTTGTATTAGTCTGACACACAAGTGTTTCTGTACCATCAGAGGACTTGATATATACTTTTAGATGAACATCCAAATTTTGCAAGGGGTTTTGTTGTAAATATGGCAATGGTTTTGGGTCTTGCGGCGAGCCTTCTGTATAAAAGGGTTCCATCGCTTCCAAAGTAACTATCCATGGAGAAATTGTAGAAGCAAAATTTTTGGCGAGGAATGGACCCAATGGTTGATATTCCCATGTTTGAATGTCTCTTGCACTCCAGTCATTGAATAAAACCATCCCAAAAATATATTCCCTGGCTTTATTTACTGCAACTACTTCCCCCTGTTGAGTTGGTTTACCTACTACAAAAGCTGTTTCTAATTCAAAATCCAGAAGTCTGGTAGAACTAAATACTGGCGATGTTGCATCCGCTGGTTTTGTTTGGCCATGAGGACGATAAAAAGAATGCGGACTAACGAAAATACTGGATGCTCTGCCATGATAGCCCACCGGTAAATGTTTCCAATTAGGCAAAAGAGCGTTATTGGGGTCTCTGAACATTTTACCTACATTGGTAG
>DAHXOV010000010.1 GCA_027364695.1 bacterium | reverse complement strand
TTGCCATACTGGTCATATACTTCGTACATTGTTTCTGCGGGTTTGTCGCTGGAGATAAACTGGACATCGGTTTTTGCTTTCATTGGTCCAAAGGTAATTTCAGGTATATCGGAAATTACTTCTATAGGTTTTGAAACGCGAGGTTGTCCTGTATAGTCGGTTTGCCTTACTCTTACGGTATTTTTATCAGAGTGGAGTTGTAGTTTGAATTCATAGTTGTTCGTACTTGGTGTTCCTACTCCTTCTACTTCTCCCACTTTTACCCATTTATTCCATCTGAATTGTTCAATCACAAAGGTAAGTTTTCCTGTTTCTGACTTGGTGCTGAATTTGAGTAAACCATTTTTATCTAAGGACATAGAAATAACTTCAAAAGTGCTTTTTGGTTTGAGTACTTCGGGATTGAGTACTTTTGGTTTGCAGTCGGCTTTGTGTTTGATTTTTACCTCTACTTTGTCGCCGATGTTTAATTTATGTGGTTTAAAGTCAATTTCAAATGCAGAAGAGTTAGTTTCGTCTGTTGTGATGTTCCCATTTACAAGCACTTCTGTTACGCAAAAACCAACGCCACTGCTGGCAAAAGGATTTTGTACATATAGATTTTTACCTTGGTAATTCCCTTCTAAAATGAGCACCCCTTCTTGTGCTATCATGGTGTAAGCACATACATTTAAAATATAAAAAATTATTTTTTTCATTTGAATTAGAATTTCGCTGCAATAATAAAACCTATTTTCCATTTTTCCAAATGTTTAATTTTTTTACAGTTCAGGAATATTTCTTTGAGAACTGTAGTCCATAAGATGAAGTGCTGACCCATCAAAAACAGCAAAGGTATTATATTTAATCCAGTCTCCCAAATTGATGTATTTGGAGTGGGTGTTGAGTGAAATGTGGAGGGGGAGATGTCTGTGTCCGAAAATGAAGTAATCAATAGATTGTTTTTTTAGTTGTTCTTTACAATAGGTGTATAGCCATTCGTTGTCATTGCCGAGGTATTCTTCATTGGACTGTCCTGTGGCTATTCTGCTTTTTTTGCTGAAATAATGAGCGATGGCAAAAGATAAATTGGGATGTAAGTAAGCAAAAACCCACTGGCAAAAGGGGCTTCTAAATATCTTTTTTATCATTTTGTATTTGTAATCCTTAGGACCTAGTCCATCGCCGTGTCCAAGCATAAATGTTTTGCCGTGGTAATTTCTGATAATGGGTTGATGGTGATGAATAGTGATGTTAAGTTCTTTGGATAAGTATTTTTTCATCCACATATCGTGATTGCCTACAATGATTTCTATAGGGATTCCTGCATCAGAGAGTTCAGCCAGTTTGCCTAATAATCTTACGAATCCTTTTGGGACGGTGTATTTGTGTTCAAACCAGAAGTCAAATATGTCGCCGAGTAAAAATATTCTTTCAGCGTCGTGCTTAATGTCGTCTAGCCACTGGCAGATTTTTTTTTCTCTTGTTATACTTGTTTGAAAGTCAGGGGCGCCTAAGTGGAAGTCAGAGGTGAAATATATTTTTTTTTTGATGTTCATTAGAAAATGATGGCAAATGTAATGAAAAATTATATAGGGGTAATGAGTGTGAGAGGACATACCAAGCTGTCATCATCATTGAAGATGTATTTAGCATGGGGTAGATGGGTTGATTTGAGTATATTCGCCGAAAAATTATTTTGAGAGGAAATCGATGGATGTTTTTTTGTGTTTTTTTGAATCAACTGATGATAGGGCAGGAGCTATTAAGCAACAGGAACTTAGTTCCAAATGGTAGTTTTGAAAATTATAAGAAGAGGACATCTAGTATAAAATCGGCTGTTCCCTGGACGCAGATAGCATCGGTAGATTTTTATCAGCAAGCTTTGAATGGTGATACTACGAGGTGGAGAGGGGCTTATGATGGAGAGTGTTATACTGGATTGAGATTTCAGAAGCATTATAAAGAATTTGCGCAGGTAAAGTTGGTAGAGCCGTTGAAGTATAAGCATCTTTATTATTTTGAGATGCAAGTGAGGTTGGCCTATTGGAGTAATGCGGTGTTGAAGTCGTTTGGCGTGTTTTTTAGCAAGATGGGATACAAAAACCAGAAAGAGGCAGATGCAGCATTTAGAATAGATACAGTGAATGTAAAAGGGGGATTGCATAATAATTATGCGTGGTTTAAACTAAGTGGCTATTACAAGGCGTATGGAGGTGAGAAATATTTGACCATTGGTAATTTTTCTGAAGAGATAAGAAAGGATTTGATACGGTTGAATTTTTTGAGATATGGGTTTCGGATATTTGGTTTTTTGGAGGCATATTATTTTGTGGATGATGTGAAATTGATACCTGTGAAAGAGCCGGAGGAGATAATGGAAATAGAAATTGTAGGGACCGTGTATGTAGAAAAGAATAATCATCAGCAAGACAGTATTCAATCGGTAAAAGAGGATTTGAAAAAAGGGGATAAAATTGTTTTGAAGAATATTTATTTTGATGAGGGGAAGGCGTACTTATTAACTGATTCGTATCAGGAGTTGAATAAGGTAGTGAAATATCTTATGCAGCATCCTGAATGGGTGGTGCAAATCAATGGACATAGTGATAATACGGGGAGTAGGAGAAGAAATATGAAATTGTCGGAAGAGCGGGCAAAGGCAGTATTTATTTATTTTATTGAAAAAGGAGTACAGAATAAAATGTATTTTAAGGGCTTTGGAGATACGATGCCTGTGGGAGATAATAATACGATGGAAGGGAGAATAAAAAACAGAAGGGTAGAAATAGAGATATTGAAAAATTAGATTTAATATGCAGGTAAAAAATAATAAGAAAATCATTGAAGGATGGGTATTTTATGATTGGGCAAATTCTGTTTTTCCACTGGTGATTACTTCTGCGATATTTCCTAATTTTTATGAGTATGTAACATCACACGATGTTGAAACGCGGGAATATGTAGGTACAGTAATAAAATTTTTTGGATATCGTTTTCAAAACACTACGGTTTATTCAATGGTCTATTCTGTGGCATTGATGGTAGTTGTTTTGGTAGCGCCTTTGTTAAGCGGTATAGCAGATTATTTGAGGAATAAGAAGAGATTTTTGCAACTATTTTGTTATTTAGGCGGTATTTCCAGTATGATGTTATATTTTTTTCATCCAAGACATATAGAGATGAGTATGTTGCCGTTTATGTTTGCTACGATTGGATATTGGGGGAGCATGGTGTACTATAATTCCTATCTGCCTGAAATAGCGGATGTCCAGATGCAAGATAAGATAAGCGCAAAGGGATTTGCCTATGGGTATTTTGGCAGTTCTTTATTATTGATTGTTTGCTTGATATTGATCATGTTATTTCAGGTGCCCGTGAAGTACGTTTTTTTGTTGGTAGGAGTATGGTGGATTGGATTTGCTCAGTTTACATTTTCACGCTTACCTGATATGATAGGCGGGAAGTCTTATTCAGCAAAGAATATATTGTGGAAGGGATATAGAGAGTTGTCTGCAACATTGAAAGATGCATTAGGAAGGAGCAGGATTAAAAGATTTTTATTATCCTATTTTTTTTACAATATGGGGGTGCAAACGGTTATGGTGATGGCTGTATTGTTTGCAAGGCAGGAAATTTTGTGGCCATCGGAGAATTATAAGACAACGGCTTTGATTATCAGTATTTTAATTATTCAGTTTTTGGGCATAGCGGGTTCTTTCTTTTTTTCCTATTTATCGGGCGTAATGGGGAATATAGGGTCACTTATGATAGCAGTTGGTGTATGGATTTTGATTTGTTTATATACCTACTGGGAGGTGTATCATCCTGAGCAGTTTTATATGGTGGCAGCATTGGTGGGCTTTGTAATGGGAGGAACACAATCCTTGTCCAGGTCCACATATAGTAAATTGTTGCCAGAAACATTAGATCATGCTAGTTATTTTAGTTTTTTTGATGTCTTAGAAAAAGTAGGGATGATATTGGGAGCACTTAGCTTTGGTTTGATAGGCGAATATTTTGGAAGTCTGAGAAAATCAGTGCCTGTATTGAGTATCTTTTTTATTGTCGGAATGATATTGTTATTATTGCTTGTAAAATATAATCAGCGGTCAAATAATAAAAGCGATGTTTGGGCTAAAAAAATATAACTTATGGTTTAGTATTTTATCAAAGGATGCAAAATATTCTTCTGATGAACCCGCATTTATTGATGTAAAAGAATTTGATTGGGTTAAAAATACTGAAAGCATGACCAATTCTATCAGAGAAGAATTGCTTGAATATTTAAAGAAAAGTAACTTACCATCTTATTTTAATACTAAAATGTCAGAGGATGTGAAAAAATGGAAGACAGTTTCTTTGAAATGGTGGACATTGGAATTTTATAGAAATCAGCAACATTTTCCAATCACTACAAAATTTATAAACAGCATACCTCATCTTGTTTCGGCATCATTTAATTTACTTGAGCCACACAGTAGAATATTGCCGCATTGTGGAGATACCAATGGTATATATCGTTGTCATTTGGGCTTGATTATTCCTGGCGAGTTACCAGATTGTGGATTTAGAGTAGAAAATGAGAAAAAACCATGGAAAGAGGGAGAATGGCTGATATTTATTGATGCCAAAGAACACGAAGCGTGGAATAGTACGGATAAAGACAGATTAATATTGGTGATAGACATCATTCGTCCTGCGTATTTTTCAAAGAAGAATAGCATTTGTTCAATCGTTTTAACGGGCTTATTTTTACAGAGGCGCGCTGAAAAATACCATTTTTTATATAAACTAAAAGATTGCGGTTTAATCAGAAAAACTTGGGTGGGTATTTTAACTCCTTTTTGTTATGTATCTATTAAAATAAGGAATGTATTAAGTAGTTTGAAAATAGTAAGTTAGGAAGGAGTGAATATGATGTTAATGTTATTTTTTTCAATCTGATTTTTTCAATTACTATTTTGTGTATATTTGCATAAAAAAGTATGAAAAAGAGAGTATTTCTTTTGGGATTATTTGTCGTTATTATATCATCAATGGTCATGGTTGCACAAAATGTAGGTATTAATGCTACGGGTACCCCACCCAATGTCAGTGCAGGATTAGATGTTGATTTTACTACTAAAGGCTTGTTGATTCCTCGCATATCGCTTACATCAGCTACAGATGCAGTTACTATTCCATCTCCTGCTACATCATTGTTGGTATATAATAATGGTTCAGGTGGCTTAGCCCCTGCAGGATATTATTACAACGCGGGTACACCTGTTAGTCCAAACTGGATAAAGTTATTGGTTACAGGCAGTCCATCGGATGCTTGGCTGATGCTTGGCAATGCAGGCACAACGCCAGGAACACATTTTCTTGGCACCATTGATAATGTTGATTTAGTATTTAAAACGAATAATATTGAAAGAATGAGAATTTTAAGTACCGGCAGAGTGGGTATAAATACCAGCACGCCTGGTTCTTATTATTTGGATGTTCTGTCTAATAACTCTGCAATAGATGGACTTAGAGGGCAACATACCAGCGGCTCTGCAGTGTCAGCTTTTGCAGCTGTTACTGGTAATGTGAGTAATGCGGCTTATACATCTGCTACTGGTTATCTTGCTTATCATAATAGTAATAATATTACTTTAGGGGTTTATGGAAACGGTGGCGATTTAGCGGGAATGTTTAATGGTAAAGTAGGGATCAATTCTGTTTCAACGAACTTAACCAACTACGATTTGGAAGTGAGAAATAATGTCGCTGCTAACCCTGCTAATGTTTTATTAAGAGCCACGGCTCAAAAAACAAATATCAATGATGTATTGACTAATTTAGATTTTGGAGACAGTTATAATACTGCTGCACAAGCAAAAATTCAAGTAATAAGAAATGCTGCTGCTTCGTCAGTAACAGACCTGCCTACTGCGCTGACTTTTTGGACAACCAGTGATGGAACATCTACCATCAGTGAAAGAATGAGAATTAATTCAAACGGCGATGTCGGCATCGGAACGACGAATCCTTTAGAAAAACTTAATATTATTGGATCGATTGTGATACAAAATTATATTGACAATATGGTGCTTTCTTTGCAAACCCCACAATCTAAACAATTTGATTTAATAGGAAGTTATATGGGTTGGGATCAAAATGCTATTTATATTGGTGGATACAATGTAAATCTTCCAACTACAAGGTTTGGTCTTCCATCTTCAGCAAACAAGGTTGTTTGTGGAGGGAATCTTCCCCCTTATACAGGAATTGATATATATGCCTTGAATTTCTTTGCAACAAGTAGTAAAAAAGTAAAAGAAAATATCAGAACAATTTCTTATGGATTGAAAGAAGTATTATTAATAAATCCCATCACATATACATACATTTTTGATAAGAATAAAATTCCACAAATAGGATTGATAGCAGAAGAACTTGTCAATATTACTCCTGAAATTGTATCTGTATTAGATGACAATGGTAATAGTGTAGATCCTAAAAAACAAATGGGCAATCCTGCTGCTATTGATTATGGTAAATTGGCACCAGTTTTAGTTAATGCGATTAAAGAATTACATCAAATGATAGAACAACAACAAAAACAAATAGAAGAACTGAAAGCTAAAATAGAAGAGCAAAAAACTAAACAGTAAAATTATTAAAAATTGATTATTTTTCCTGCTGCCGCTATTAAAATAGCAGCTGTTTCTGTTCTTAAACGAGTATCTCCTAAATCAATTTCATATACTTTTTTGAGTTTTGACTGGATGGTATTTATTTCTTCTTTTGTCCAATCTCCTTCAGGTCCTATAAAAGTATAAATATTTGCAAAAGACTGTTCTTGTATTTCATACAAAAATTCAGAATTAAATTTTATTTTTTCCAATGATGGTTCGCAGTGTAATAAAAAGCTAATGGCTTTTTTTTGTTCTACCGTATTTAAAATATCATGTATTGATGGATATTCTTGAAGATGGACAGGAAAAGGATGGGCGCTTTGTTTAGCTGCAGCATCAGCAATTTGCTTTAATCGATCTAGGTTAATGTTTCTACGTATGCACCTTTTTGATTTGACAAATAAAACAGACCATACCTGCAATTCTACTGCTTTTTCAACTAAGCACTCTAATCTTGCATTGTTTTTTGGAGGAGATACTATTAAATGCAATTTTATTTTTGGGGGAGAATAGTTTTTAATTTCAATAATTTTTCCTGAACATTGTTTTTTATTTATGCTTGAAAGTTCAGCTATACAAATCCACCCATTCTTATTTAATACGCCAACGGTATTCCCTGTTTTCAAACGAAGTACAACCGCACAGTGGCGCGCTTCTTCGTTTTCAATACTGATGGTATTTTCATCCACATTGATATGTCCAAAAAAATAATTCAAAGTACAACAATATGGGGTTTATCTGATGCTGAATTTAATAGGTAATTGAATATATACGCTTACTGGATGGCCATTTTGTTTCCCTGGAGCCCAAACAGGCATGGATTTGATTATTCGTACCACTTCTTGATCACATTCAGGGCAAAAGGGAATACCTTTCAGAACTTCTATATCAGAAATACTTCCATCTTGATGAACGATAAACCTTAAATAACATGTTCCGCTGACTCTTTTATCTACAGCGCTTTGTGGATAAATGATGTTTTTTTGAATGAATTTTGCCATTTCTTCTGTTCCACCTGGGAACTCAGGCATTTCGCTTACTATAGTATAAGGGGTATTATTTACCAATCCCTTGATTGCTCCATCTTTTCCTGATGTGTTGGCAATACTTAAATTAATGTTTGTCGTATCGCCTTTATTGTTTGTTGTGCCTACATTAGATGTGTTTAATTTTTCATGGCTTACAAAATTGTTATTATCTGTAGTGTCTATGATAACAGGAGGAATAAATTGAATGGTTTTCATCACCTTTTGAGGTATTTCTTTTGTTTTTTCAGGAGGCAGTGGTTGTTCTGTATTAGGTTTGTCTATTGGCGGGGTGATATTTAATTCCACCATTTTTACATTTTTTTCTACCTCATTTACTGGATACAATGTATCTATAAGGTATTTTATTAGTACCACTGTAACCACAGCGCTTATCATTGACAAGATAATGACTGTCAATGTCTTATTATACTCCATTCGAAGTTGATAAGCGCCATATTTTTTATTTCTACTCTGAAACACTATTTCATTTCTGGCAGAGGAAGCCATATTATACCACTCATGCATTGCCATAGTTGTCATTTTACAAATAGTACAGATTATACGATAATAATAAACACAAGTTATTTGTTAATATTGAATACAGAACAAACATATCTCATTTATTCATATTTTATACTAAAATAGAAACAGAGTTAATCGCAAATTCTCTCCTTAAGTTTTAGTAAGGATATGAGGAGTAGTTTTTTTTCGATACAGAGAATTTTTGAATATCCACTACTTGATTGTAAAGTTTATCGGTAATTGGAAATACACTTTTACTTCTTTCCCGTTTTGTTTGCCAGATTTCCATGAGGGCATAGATTTCACTACCCGCATGGCTTCTTTGTCACATTCGGGACAACCAGGTACGCCCTTTAGTATTTCTACACTAGAAATTTTTCCATTTTCATTGACAACGAATCTTAAAAAACATTTTCCGCCAATGCCTGCTTCTCTTGCAGATGGAGGATAGACGATATTTTTTTGGATGTATTTCATCATTTCCATAGGTCCTCCCGGAAATTCGGGCATTTCTTGTACAACAGTAAAAATTTCAGGGGCTTTTTCTTCTATTACACCTGTACCTGTACCTTCGTCAGGTACTTGAATATTATCATCTCCGGTGCCTTCTTGTGTTTGTGTGCCTACATTTGTTTCATTTAATTTTTCTTGAGGGGGAGGAGGCTCGTCTTCATTAGCGTCTTCTTTAATTACGGGAGGCACGAACTTGATGGTTTCCATAACTGGTGGCGGTGGTGGTGGCG
>DAHXOV010000008.1 GCA_027364695.1 bacterium | reverse complement strand
CTGCAAAAGCACAAGCGGATTCTATCGCAAAAGCAGATTCAGCAAGAATAGCGGACTCTATTGCAAACGCAACAAAGGGTGGTAAGAAAAAATAATTGCATCCTGCTACCAACTAAAAGCCCGTTCTACGAACGGGCTTTTTATTTTATATCTTTTGCTTCCCTGTCACTTTCAAACTTACATCTAAACTGTTTATCTGGTGCGTAAGTGAACCAACAGATATGTAATTTACTCCCGCTAAGGCATACGCTCTTAAATTATGTTCATTGATGCCGCCTGATGCCTCTGTTTCTATTTTCCCATTGACTAATTCAATTGCTTTTTTTATATCATTTACAGTAAAATTATCAAACATTATTCTATCTGGCTTGTATTCCATTGCTATTTCCACTTCTTTTATATTTCTTGTTTCTACTTCTATCTTCAAAGACAATTGTCTTTCTTCCAAATATTTTCTACATTGAACAATTGCCTTATCTATGCCCCCTGCCGCATCTATGTGGTTGTCTTTAATCAAAACCATATCGTACAAGCCCCATCTATGGTTGGCACCTCCGCCTATATGTACCGCCCATTTTTCAAAAAAACGAAACAATGGTGTTGTTTTTCTTGTATCAGTTATCTTTGCTTTTGTCCCTATACATAAGGATTGCAATGCGTTTGTTTTGGTAGCAATACCGCTCATCCTCTGCATAATATTCAACAGCAGCCTCTCATAAGAGAACAGTCTTTGAGTCTTCCCTTTCAAATAAAATACTATATCGCCTCTCTTTACAGGCTTTCCATCTTCTATTAAAATTTTCAATTCTACTTCAGGATAAATATATTTCAAAATTCTTTCTACGGCTTCTACACCTGCTATGATGCCATCCTGTTTTACCAACAATTGCATTTGGCTGATACTCTGTTCGGGCAGAGTGCTCAAGGATGTAGCATCGCCATCCATCACATCTTCATACAATGCTAATTCAATGAATTTTTCAAAAAAAAAATGTTTTTTATTTTGCTCAAAAAAATTTACCATGCTGATTTATATTTCGTGCAAATTTGCCGAAAAATGTAAGAAGAAAAAAACATTTGTATTGAGACAAAATGAATTTATTTTGACTTGATAACTATGAAGGCTGTGTCTAAGGCGAACAAGTTATTTTCTATCAACAGATGATTTTACAGTAGAATGAATAATAACTCAAAAATCATTGAATTTTTATCCAATTCTGCACGATACAAATTATTACTATTGAATAATCTTTCAGCCCTTAAAAAGGGTATATCACTTTATTTTTTCTATGGTGAAAAATACGCTTTTTCTAGCTATCTCTGCTAATTTTTGCTTCTATGCTTTTAGTGGCGTGTGGCACACTTTTCAATCTTTCTTTTGGAATCAGTTTTCCTGTTACAGTACATATACCGTATGTCTTATTTTCTACTCTCAAAAGAGCGTTTTGCAAATCAATCATAAATTTTTCTAAACGGGTAAGTTGTTGTTCTATTTCTTCTTTAGTCATTACGCCCGACCCGTCTTCTATCATTTTAAAAGTAGGTGAGGTATCGTCTATTCCATTATCATCTTCGTTTGTAAAGTATTTTTTCAATTGGTTATAGTTTTCTTGTGTCTCCTTTAATCTTTGAAGAATGATTCCTTTAAATTCTTGGAGTTCTTTATCAGAATATCTCTCTTTATTTGCTTTTGCCGGGGCAACATAAGGTTGTGGTTCATCCTCCTTCTTATTTACATAGGTTTTTTTTGTAGGATCTATTTGCAGAGGTCTGTTTCTAATTAACTCTTCCAATGTTTGTTGATGATGTACTTCAGGTTGTATTTGTTTTTTTCTTCCACGGGTTTTGGGAACATATTCTTCTTCCTCTACTTCTATCACTTCCTCTGTATCTGAGGTAATGGGTTCTATATTACTGATGTCTATTTCTTCAACTTCTGTTACCTCTTCTTCATTAAGCACATCATCGGTATGTTTTTCTTCTGCGTATCTATCCACTTCTTCTTCATAATTTTTTTTATTTTTAGTTTTTTTGACTTCATCCATGTGTTTTAACTTCTTATTTTTTTCCTCTTTTTTATTTTTTTCTTTTATCTTTGTTGTCTTATTGTTTTGTTCTTTGTTTTTTTTAGTGCTTGTTTTTTTCATAGTGCTTTGATTTTTTTTCTCTCCTTTTTTTGTTTTTATTTTTATTTGATTTTTTTCTTCCTTCTTTTTTTT
>DAHXOV010000004.1 GCA_027364695.1 bacterium | reverse complement strand
GTATAAACATGATAAATGAGAATTTAAACCCCGAAAAAGAGCATCTCTCATCAGAAGATATTCAAGTTGAAAAAGCACTGCGCCCTTTGACTTTTGAAGATTTCTGTGGACAAGAAAAAGTGGTAGATAACTTAAAAATATTTGTGTCTGCGGCTAAACAAAGAAAAGAAGCATTGGATCATGTGCTACTACATGGACCACCTGGATTAGGAAAAACAACATTAGCATATATTATCGCTACTCAATTGCAAGTTAATATCAAAATAACATCAGGACCAGTCCTAGAAAAGCCAGGAGACTTAGCTGGGCTTCTTACTAACTTGGATCCCTATGACGTTTTATTTATTGATGAAATACACCGATTAAGTCCTGTAGTAGAAGAGTATCTATATTCTGCAATGGAGGATTATAAAATTGACATCATGATAGACAGCGGTCCCAATGCGCGTACGGTGCAAATTAAATTAAATCCTTTTACACTGGTAGGCGCTACCACCCGCAGTGGTTTGCTCACATCGCCATTAAGAGCTCGCTTTGGTATCAATACCCGTTTAGATTATTATAATGCTAAAATACTCACTTATATTGTTTTACGCAGCGCATCTATTTTGAATGTACCTATAGATGAAACGGCTGCTTTTGAAATAGCCCGCAGAAGCAGAGGAACACCCAGAATCGCCAACGCTCTTCTGAGAAGAGTACGGGATTTTGCACAAATAAAAGGCAATGGAACAATAGATATGAATATTACTACTTATGCTCTGAAAGCACTACATGTAGATGAAAATGGACTGGATGAAATGGACATTCGTATTCTTAGCACAATCATAGATAAATTCAAGGGAGGACCTGTAGGTATCAATACAATATCTACGGCTGTAAGTGAAGAAGCAGGAACCATTGAAGAGGTGTACGAACCCTTTCTCATTCAGGAAGGATACCTTGTCCGCACGCCAAGAGGAAGAGAAGCCACACAAAAAGCGTATCAACATTTAAAGAAAGATAAAAAAGCCCCGGGGTCTTTGTTTTAATTTGATTGGAACTATATCATAGTCTCATTGGCTTGAAAAAAGATTACTATACAAGAATAATTAAAGAAACAGCCCTACAAATGGGTTTTGATGCATGTGGGATAGCAGAAATAAAAGAACTGTACTCAGAAGCCAAACAATTAGAACAATGGTTGAAAAATGGCATGCATGGGAAAATGTATTACATGGAAAAATACTTTGATATACGAATTAATCCTGCATTGATATTGCCCAATGCTAAATCCATTATCTCACTTTTATTTGGCTATTATCCTAAAAAAAAGCAAAGCGCCTTAGAGTTGAAAATATCAAAATATGCTTATGGTAAAGACTATCATTTCATATTGAAAGAAAAACTTTTTACATTATATGAAGTTTTGAAAGAAAAAATAGGTAACTTTAATGCCCGTGCTTATGTAGATACTGCACCTGTGATGGATAAGGTGTGGGCTAAAAAGAGTGGATTGGGATGGATAGGGAAACATTCTAACCTGATTGTAAAAAAAAGCGGATCTTACTACTTCATTGCAGAACTAATAACAGACTTGAATTTGAATAGCGATACAGAAATTAAGGATTATTGCGGTAATTGTACAAGATGCATAGAAGCATGTCCTACCGGAGCAATCATTGAACCATACATAGTAGATGCCCGGAAGTGCATTTCATATTTGACAATAGAGTTAAAGGATGAATTGATTCCTAATGAGTTTAAAGATAAAATGAGTGGATGGATATTTGGTTGTGATATTTGTATGGATGTGTGCCCGTGGAATAAATTCGCTACACCACATCAACATACTGAACTAGAAGCTATGCCTGAAATACTTCATTTTTCCAAAAAGGATTGGGAGGATTTAAGTGAAGAGCAATTTAAAATATTATTTAAACATTCACCAATTAAAAGAAGCAAATTTAAAGGCTTGAAAAGAAATTTGAAATTTGTATTAACAGCAATAGAATAATACCATGAGAAAAATAAATCTTTTTACAAATTCAGCAATAAGAATAAATTTAATAATGATAAAATTAATATTTCTCTTATCCTGTACTGAAGATAAAGTCAAACAAAAAGTTGTAAAAATTAATAAGGAAAAATTAAAGAAACAATTTGAAATAGCCAATCAGAGAGTAATGCAAAAAGAAATAGATGAGATGGACTATTTTGAGAAAACACACCAGATGCCATTTATTAAGACGGGTTTTGGTATAAGATATTATGTATATGACTCTGTAAAAAAACAAAACAAAATAAAAGAAGGCGATGAGGTAACGATGAATTACACCATATCTTTGTTGGATGGTACGGTATGCTATACAGATGGAGGAAAACCAAAAACATTTATAGTAGGCGCTGAACACTTAGAAAGCGGTATTCACAAAGTAATGCCTTATTTAAAATACGGAAATAAGACATTTATTTTAATACCATCATCTTTGGCGCATGGGCTTTTAGGTGATTTTTCAAAAATACCTCCACAATCCCCTATACTTTACAAAATAGAAATAGCTCCAAAGACAAAATAAAACTTTTTCACTAAAAAAATCATATTGTTTCATATATTTGCCATTGAGATGAGAAAAATTTTTTTAAGCATATTCTTTTTTTTGTGTACAGGCTTTTTCTATTCACAGAATGAAAAGCGATTAGATTCTTTATTTGGAGCATTAAAGAAATATGAGCATCAAAGATCTTATTCTGCGGATACTACTTTGTGTAATATTTATTATGAGATAGGGGTGGCTTATCAAAATTCTCATCCTGACACAGCGATGTATTTTTTGAACAGAAGTATAGAGAAGGCAAGAAGCACCAAAGAAAAGATAAAAGAAGCGGAGAACACAAGGCAAATAGGATGGTGTTATTACTCAAAGGGGGCGTATGAACAAGCGATGCAGTATTATAGCAAAGCATTGATTGTTTTATCGCAAGTAAAAGATGAGCAAAATAAATATAAAAAGAACAGAACGGAAGCCTCTGTAATTGGAAATATGGGGGTTATTTATAAAGAGCAAGGGAATTATGTTAAAGCACTAGAGCACTATTTTCGCGCATTAAAATTATTTGAAGAAATGAGCAATAAAATAGGAAAAGCAATAAATATTGGGAACATAGCTGTTATTTATGATGAACAAGGAGATACTACTAAAGCATTGGAATATTATTTTCAAGCACTAAAGATATTTGAAGAGACGGGGCATAAACAAGGACAAGCGAACAATCTTATGAATATCGGAGTTATTTATTTTTTAAAAGATGATTATGCAAAAGCATTGGAATATTATTTACGAGCACTCAAATTATTTGAAGAAATAGGCAATAAAAGAGGACAATCTATTAATCTTGGAAATATCGGGATTATTTATAAAGAACAAGGTAATTATACCAAAGCTCTAGAATGTTATTTTCAATCACTGGCAACATTTCAAGAAACAGGAGATAAGTACAATCAAATTTTTAATTTAGGAAATATAGGTTTTTTATATATTCAACTTAAGGAATATAAAAAAGCGGAAGTATACTTAAAAAAAGCCATTGCCATAGCAGAGCCCATGCATATTATTTATCGCGTAAAAGATTTTTATAA
>DAHXOV010000003.1 GCA_027364695.1 bacterium | reverse complement strand
TTCCTACTGTGATGCCAAAGCCTGGTTCTAAAGGACGAAATTCAAATTGTCCTACATTTTCTGTGCTTTGAAGCATGATAACTTTGTCTGGCTTAATAAAATTGAGTATTGCCATAGTTTTGTGGGTTATTGGTTGTTTTTTATTGGTGATATTAAATGGATAATTATTGTTTATTTAGAGTACAATTCTACTACTAGTTGCTCTTTAATGTTTTCAGGAATTTGTACTCTTTCAGGGCGGTTGATAAATGTTCCTGTCATGCCTTGTTTATCAAAACTAATCCATGGATAATTAGGTGAATGAGTAGCCAGTGAGTTGATAATTACATCCAATGATTTGGATTTTTCTCTTACGGCTATTACATCTCCTGGTCTTAAAGTGTAGGAGGATATATTTACTCGCTTAGCATTCACAGTAATATGTCTGTGGGATACCAATTGCCTTGCTGCTGCGCGGGTAGGTGCCAAGCCCATTCTATAAACCACATTGTCTAATCTGGATTCTAATAGTTTTAGTAAATTATCTCCTGTAATGCCTGGCATGTGAGAGGCTTTTACAAAAAGATTTTTGAATTGTCTTTCTAACAAGCCATAGATATATTTCATTTTCTGCTTTTCCGTTAGCTGAGTGGCGTATTCAGATACTTTAGATCTTTTTTTAGCTAGGCCATGCTGACCAGGAGGATAGTTTTTTCTTTCTAGTGCTTTGTCAGGACCAAATATTGGCTCTCTGAATTTTCTTGCTATTTTTGATTTTGGACCAGTGTATCTTGCCATATTCTCTTATTATTTTGAATTGAATTGAAATTGAAAACTATACTCTTCTTTGTTTTGGAGGTCTGCATCCATTATGCGGAATAGGAGTAACGTCAATGATTTCTGTCACTTCTATACCAGCAGATGCAATAGCTCTGATAGCGGCTTCTCTTCCTGCACCAGGTCCTTTTACATAAACTTTTACTTTTTTAAGTCCTGTGTCTAAGGCTGATTTAGCAGCATCCTGAGCAGCCATTTGTCCTGCATAGGGAGTATTTTTTTTGGACCCTCTAAAGCCCATCTTTCCTGCCGATGACGACGATATGGGTTGTCCATTGGCATTTGTAAATGTAATAATAATGTTGTTAAATGTTGCATTGATATGCACTTCACCGGCTGAATCTATTTTAACTTTTCTTTTTTTAGCCGCAACTTTTGATGAACTTGCAACTGTATTTTGTTGTTGTTGTTTTGCCATAATTAAACCAATTATTTTGTTGCCATTTTTTTGTTAGCTATTGTTTTTCTCTTACCTTTTCTTGTTCTTGAATTGGTACGGGTTCTTTGACCTCTTACAGGAAGTCCTTTTTTGTGTCTTGCGCCCCTGTAACAATTGATATCTACCAATCTTTTGATATGCAGTTGTACTTCTGAACGAAGTGCTCCTTCTACCTTGTATTCATTACTAATAACTTGTCTGATTTTAGATTGTTCTTCGTCTGTCCATTCTCCTACTTTTTTAAATGGGTCAACGCCCGCCTCTTTGAGTATTTTTTCTGCTGAACTTCTGCCTATACCATAAATGTAAGTAAGTCCAATAAATCCTCTTTTATTTTTTGGTAGTTCTATTCCTGCTATACGAGCCATAATGTATTTATTATTTTATTATTGTTTCTTGTTTTTTTGAAAAAACGGGCAGCAAAGGTACAAAAATTATTTTTGTCTTTGTTTAAATTTTGGATTTTTTTTGTTGATGATATATAAACGTCCTTTTCTGCGGACTATTTGGCAATCTGCGCTTCTTTTTTTAATAGATACTCTTACTTTCATATTGCTTGATTTTATTTGTTATGATTTATATCTTGACACTATTCTTCCTTTTGTGAGATCGTAAGGGCTCATTTCTAGTTTTACTTTATCTCCTGGTAAAATTTTTATGTAATTCATTCTCATCTTTCCTGATATATGAGCAATTACAATGTGTCCGTTTTCTAATTCTACGCGGAACATTGCATTACTCAGTGCTTCTATGACTGTTCCATCTACTTCTATGTTGTTTTGCTTGCCCATTGTTTCTCATTGTGCTTGTTGCATCACGGCGGTTCCTCTTCCTTTTATTCTTCCTGATTTCATTAATCCTTCGTAATGTCTGTTTAATAAATAAGTTTCTATTTGTTGTAAAGTGTCTAAAATTACGCCTACCAGTATTAGTAAAGAGGTGCCTCCATAAAAATCTGCAAATGCGCTATTGATACCAAAAAGTATTGCTATAGAGGGTAATATGGCTACGATTGCCAAAAAGATAGATCCTGGCAAGGTAATTCTTGACATCACTTGATCTATAAATTCTGCCGTTTTCTTGCCTGGTTTTATGCCTGGGATAAATCCACCATTTCTTTTTAAATCGTCTGCTAATTGCGTGGGATTGACCATAATAGCCGTATAAAAGTAGGTAAATAAAACGATGAGCAGGGCAAATACAAAATTATACCAAAAGTCATATCTTTGAGTAAAGATGCCGCCACCACTTTGGGTATATCCTACTATGGCAG
>DAHXOV010000401.1 GCA_027364695.1 bacterium | reverse complement strand
GACAGTACTGTTTAATAACACCATTGTGATAGAAGAAGCCTGATCATTATCCTTGATTTTCCCCAATGTATTTTTGTCGGATATTAGAATCCCGCCTGCAAAAAGGACTTTATCAATATTAGAATTAGTAACAAAGTAAGCCTCTCCTTTATTGATGGTTAAAGAATCTAGTGTTTGCCGAGTGAGGAACGTTCCTTTGATACTACTATTTAATTGCGCATTATCTGCAACAATGGCACCTACCGAAGCATTTACTGTAATGGTAAATTCTACATAATCTCCCTCTTGAAAATTAGTCCCATTTAATAATGGTATTTCATCACCAATCCTTGCTATTTGCATTTCTTGTGGAGTTAATTCTGTAATAATGACAGATTCATTGCTAATTCTGTTGGTTGAAATAGTCTGTTTCTTTATGCCCCTTCCCATAGTTTTAATTTTTTAAGGTTAATTGGCTGCAATAATATAAAATTCTTTATTATTGAGCAAATATTAAAAATATTCATGAGGTTTTTAATACCTTTTTTGTTTTTGTTTGGATTTACTGTTTCACAAAATGTGCAACTTGATTCCTTAAATGATATACTACAAGAAGAATCATCGCCTATCAACAAACTGAAAATAATGAACCAGATGATTAAGTATAAAATAAATGAAAACATAGATATTCCCGAAAAAGAAATCAAAAAAATAGAAGAACACATTGCTAAATACCACCTGGAAAGCACAGAAGAATCCTGTCATTCTTATAGATTTATGGGTATTTGGTGTAAAATAAAAAGTAATTATGTGAAGTCCAATGAATATTATTTTAAGTCATTAAACTGCTTTAAAAAACAATCCAATGATTATAGAGTTATATTAGGATTAATTAATATAGCCAGTAATTATATCGATTTACAGTCGTATGAACTGGCTAAAAAAATGCTTGGTGAAGCCGAAGATATTTTATCATCCAATGAGTTCACCAGGCAGCAGGAATTAGAATTAAAAAGCCAACTATCAGAGACCTATTCATTAATGTATTTTAGTACAAATGACTATCATCGGGCGCTTATTTATGCCACAGAATACTATAATACATCTAAAGAACTACAAGATAAGGATAAATTATCATCTGCACTGAATAAAATAGGCATTTGTTTAAATGAATTAGGTCAGCACGAAAAAGCATTACAAAAGTTGAAAGAAGAATTGGTGTTAGATAAAACATTCAACAACAGCCCTTTGTTTTATCCTTATTATAATATTGCCAATACTTATGTGAAAATGAATAATTTTGATTATGCCAACAAATATCTTGATTCTGCTTTTTTAAATTACAATCAGAGCAATCATAAAGATATAAGTTTCTTATTAGAGTCCTGTTATTTATTAATGGAGATGTCTATAAAAAAAGGAGATATTCAAAAAGCTTTTGAATACAGAGAAAAATATTTTAAAATGCGGGATTCTTTATACGCTGCTGAAATAAAAAAGGAAGTAGTAAAGCAGAATGCCTTGTATGAAGTTGAAAAACGAGAAATGGAAAAACAAAAATTGATGGCAGAAAAAAAACAACAACAATACATTATTATAGGGGCCGCAATAACCATCATTCTCTCTGTTACATTAGCACTATTAATTTTAAGGGGCTATCGCCAAAAACAAAAAATAAACCTTGAATTGAAGCGTAAAAACAACGTTATTGAACTTCAGAAAAAATTAGTAGAAGAGCAAAATAAAAATATTACAGACAGTATTCACTATGCTTCCCGGATTCAGAGAGCACTATTAACCACAGATAGTTTTCTGTCTGACCAGTTTACACCTTTACTGTCAGAGCATTTTATTTTATATCTGCCAAAAGATATTGTCAGTGGTGATTTTTATTGGGCAGTACAAAAAGACAATTATTTCTATTTTGTTATAGGAGATAGTACAGGGCACGGCGTACCAGGCGCATTTATGAGTTTGCTGAATATTAATTTTCTCAACGAAGCCATTATAGAAAAAGGTATTCAAGAAACAGGAGAAATATTTGATTATGTAAAACAAAAACTTAGCTATCACTTACATGGTGAGAAGGATGGGATGGATGCCACAATGGTAAGGTTGGATATAAATGCAAATCGCTCTATTCAATATTCAGCAGCCAATCATCAACCCGTTTTGGTGAATCGTAATAAAGAACTAATAAAATGCGATTATGATAAAAGCCCTATAGGTGTGGATA
>DAHXOV010000398.1 GCA_027364695.1 bacterium | reverse complement strand
GGGTATTCCATGAACCACTGTTTCATTGACAGATACACATAAGGTGGTAGGGAAGCCGTGATAACCTTTGAAGGCAGGTATTCCACCGTGATCTTTTATGTATTCTTCTGCTAATTTATCGAGTTGTTTTGGGGTAGTGCCTGGTTTTACAAAAGGTGCGAGGTATGCCAATGTTTTTGAAACCAATTGAGCGGCTTCCCTGATGGATTCAATTTCTTCAGCTGTCTTGAGGTATATCATTAAAAGAATTTGGTTTTTTGTAAGTGGGATGTTTTTTTATTTTTTTCTGAATATTTTTTTAAAGAAAGATGTTTTTTTGTAGTTGTGATGTGCTTCGGGATTTGTTAGGATATGTTGAAAGTTACCTCCTTCTGGGTGAAGCATTTGCCATATTTGGCTCCAGCCTGGAAATCCACCGATGTTTCTGTCGTCGATAAAGATGTCCGCATTAAGTTTTCTTGGTGTGTCGGGGGTCCATTCTTCGTCGGGGAAGTTTTTATTGACGGTATAAAATTCTACGCCATTTTGTTTACAAAACTCTACTGCTTCATCTAGTAAGTGCCCCGTTCGGATGGTCCACAGGATGAGTTTGTGTCCTTTTGCCTGGAGGGCTTTTAGTGTGGCAAAAGCAAAAAGCATTTCTTTACCAATTTTTGGGTAGGCGTGTTCTACGATAGTTCCATCAAAATCTACCACAATAATTTTTGGAGAAGAGGCTTTTTGGTTGCTCATATTCTCATCAATTTTGAATAGAGCTGATGTTGAGGTTTTCATCTAAATCATATAGTCTTGGGGCAGCGGTGGCGAGTTCAAAATGAATGATTTGTTCGGGGGTCATTTTTTCCAGGTGCATTATGAGTGCTCTTAAACTGTTTCCGTGTGCTACGATAATGATATTTTTATTTTGCTTTATGAGTGGGAGTATTTGTTTTTCAAAGAATGGGATAACTCTATTGATAGTGTCTTTTAAGCTTTCGCCATTTGGTGGGGGCACATCGTAGCTTCGTCGCCAGAGTTTAAATTGTTCTTCTCCGAATTTTTGACGGACTTCGTCTTTGTTCATACCTTGAAGGTCGCCATCCATTCTTTCGTTCAATGCTTTGTCTGATATAATGGGTATATGTTGTTGGCGGGTTGTTTCAAGGACAATGTTGAGGGTGTGTTGTGCTCTTTGGAGTGCAGAAGTGAAGGCAATGTCAAATTTGTAATGAGATAATTTTTGAGCAGCATTTTGGGCTTCTATCATTCCATTGTTGGATAGTGGAACATCTATCCATCCTGTAAATTTATTTTCCAGATTCCACGTACTTTGTCCGTGTCTTAGGAGAACTAGTAGGCTCATTTTTTTATATTTTTGGGCAAAGATAGTAATTTTGCTATGATGGATATGGAGAGGATGAATTTAGTTATTTTTAATAAACAACAGGAGAGAGGTGTATTTGAACTTTATCTACTTTTGTGGTGATGGGAATTCGTTTGTTATTCTTTTTAGGGGTTCTTTTTTTAGTAGAATATTATTTTTATTCTGCATTAAAAAATGTGGTATCTGAAAAATATCGCAGGTATATTTTTGTAGCGCAAGTGATTTGGATTTTGGTCGTTATAGGGTTTATTTTTGTGATAATGGCTTATCGTCCGCGTTTGTGGAATGATTTTTTTAGGATCATTTTGAGTATAATTATTATTACTGAGGTTTCTAAATTGTTTGGTAGTGTTTTTATGTTGATGGATGATTTGAGAAGGGGAGTGGTGGCATTTTTAAAGTTGATTCGTGTGCTACCTGATGGTTTGGGTGGTCAGGGATTAAGCTTATCTCGTTCTCAATTTTTTTCTCAATTGGGGGTGGTATTTACCTTTATTCCCTTTGCCGGGTTTATTTATGGGATCATCAGGGGTGGTTATAATTATAGGATTCATCAGGTGAATTTATCATTTTCTGAACTTCCTTTTCAATTTGATGGTTTGAAGGTGGTTCAGATATCTGATTTACATTTGGGTTCATTTTTTAGCACAAAGCCAGTGGAGAAAATAGTAGAAATTGTAATGAGCGAGGAACCTGATATTATTTTTTTTACGGGTGATTTTGTAAATAATATGGTAGAAGAGGCCTTGGAGTATAGATTTATTTTGTCAAAGCTAAAGGCTCCGTTGGGGGTGTATTCAATACTGGGTAATCATGATTATGGAGATTATATACAATGGGAAAGTAAAGAAGTGAAGAAAAAAAATTTGGAGAGATTGATAGCTTTTCAAAGAGAATTAGGGTGGGATGTATTATTGAATGAACATAGGGTGATACAGAGGGATGGTGGAAGTATGGCTGTTCTTGGAATAGAGAATTGGGGAGGGAGTTTGCATTTTCCAAGATATGGTGATTTGAAGAAGGCTTATTTTGGAACGGAAGAGATAGGATTTAAGATTTTATTGTCTCATGATCCATCACATTGGGATATGCAGGTGAGTAAGGAATATGAAGATATTCAACTTACTTTGAGTGGGCATACCCACGGATTTCAATTTGGTATTGAGTATGGAAAACTTAAGTACAGTCCTGTGCAGTGGATATATAAGCATTGGGCAGGGCTTTATAAAAAGAAAAGCGAAAAGAAGATGTATGCTAGTAATGAACAATTGAAATACCAAAAGACGTCTGATCAGTATTTATATGTCAACAGAGGTGTCGGATTTGTTGGTTATCCTGGTCGTCTTGGTATATGGCCTGAGATTACAGTCATTAGCTTGAATACTAAGTATTAAGAAGCTGTGTGGTGTATGGATGGCTGTTTATTAGGCGGAGATAATACTTATGCAGTGGAAATGGCAAGAGTGAGAGGGGGTAAACTTTTTTATTTATTTAATTCTTTGGAGGATTGTTCTGCTTTTTCTGCTAATGACTGTTTGAAATACAGTATTTTTTCTAAAATTTTTTTATCAGAAGAAGCAATGATTTGAGTGGCTAATATACCTGCGTTTTGTGCTGCATTGACGGCTACAGTGGCTACAGGGACGCCATCGGGCATTTGAACGATGCTTAATAAACTATCCCATCCATCTATACTATTACGGCTTTTGATGGGTACGCCTATGACGGGTAAAGGTGTAAGAGAGGCGATCATTCCTGGGAGATGAGCGGCGCCTCCTGCGCCAGCTATGATGACCTTTATTTCTCTTTGATGAGCGGATTGTGCATACGCTACCATTTTTAATGGTGTTCGGTGTGCAGAGACGATATTTTTTTCGTAGGCAATACCGAATTGTTCAAGGATTTGTGC
>DAHXOV010000395.1 GCA_027364695.1 bacterium | reverse complement strand
GTACAGCACAAGGTAGCTCAATCAGAAGTGGAACAAAAAATCATTGATGTCCTGAATGAGTATGTATTGCCGGCGGTATCGCAAGATGGAGGACTTATCACCTTTGAAGCATACCAGGAAGGAATAGTATATTTGAAGATGCGTGGTGCCTGTAGTGGTTGTCCAAGCAGCACATACACATTGAAAGCGGGAATAGAAGCCTTGTTGAAAAAAATGTTGCCAGATATAGTAAAAGAAGTGAAAAGCGAGGGGATATAATAATTCTCTATCAATCATTGGGATGAAAAAAGTTTCTTTTTATACATTAGGCTGTAAATTAAATTTTGCAGAAACGTCCACCCTATCAAAAATATTTCAATCGTGTGGATATAAAGTGGTAGATTTTGATGATGGCGCAGACATTTGCGTTATTAATACCTGTAGTGTTACTGAAAATGCCGATAAGGAATGTAAAAGTATTGTAAAGAGAGCCTTGTCAAAGAATAAAGAATGCAAAGTAATTGTTGTTGGATGTTATGCTCAACTTAAGCCTGAAGAGATATTGAATATTCAGGAGGTCAGATTGGTATTAGGGGCTAATGAGAAATTTAAAATTATGGAATATTTAAAATATTTGGATGAAGATGAAGCCAAAGCCAAAGCATTCTATTCTGATATAGACGAAGCTTATCATTTTAATGCTTCGTATTCTCATGGAGAGAGAACAAGGACCTTTCTAAAAATTCAGGATGGCTGTGATTATACTTGTAGTTATTGTACCATACCATTGGCAAGAGGGGAAAGCAGAAGTGATACAATAGACGGTATTATTCACAATATACATCGTATCGTAGAAAAAGGGGTAAAAGAAATTGTTTTAACGGGCGTAAATATAGGTGATGCGGGATATGCCAACCTCTCTTCTCATCAAAAAAGAAAGGTACGAGCATACACATTTTATCAATTATTACAAGAAATAGAAAAAATCGAATCAGAATTTCGTTTACGTATTTCATCAATAGAGCCCAACTTACTCACTGATGAAATGATAGAGCTAGCGGCTATTTCAAAGCACATTGTGCCACACTTTCACATCCCACTGCAATCAGGGAGTAATACGATACTTGCTCAAATGCAGAGAAGATATAAGAGAGAGTTGTATGCCAGTCGTGTTGAAAAAATAAAGTCATTGATACCTGCGGCAGCTATAGGGGTGGATGTGATTGTGGGTTTTCCAGGAGAAACAGATGAGTTATTTCAGGAAACATACGATTTTTTATGGAATTTAGAGCTGAGTTACCTGCATGTATTTACATATAGTGAGAGAAAAAACACATTAGCAGAAAAATTATCAGATAAAATTCCTGTGAACATTCGGAAACAGAGAAATCATCAATTGAGACAATTATCTCAAAAAAAACAGCATTATTTTTACCAGAAAAACATAGGCAGTGTAAGAAAAGTACTGTGGGAAGATAACGAGAAAAACGGAAGGATGTTTGGATTTACAGATAATTATATTAAAGTGAGTACAGAGTATCAAAGTGAATTATCGGGAAAAACAGTAGAAGTATTTTTGAATGAGTGGGACTCTAAAAATCACTGTCTGATGGGAAACATATATGAACCCACACTGATTTAAATAATAAAAGATACTTTTTTTACTTTCACAACTAAGTAACTCCTGTTACATCAAAAGATATTTTCATGTATATTTGTAAAAAAAGATGAGTGAGTTGACAGAAAAAAATCCGCAGTATTTTTATGAAGCAGAAGAATTTCCTGAATTATTAGTATTTGAGAAATATGCTGAAGAAATAGAGAGAGAATTCCTGAATATAAAGAATAACCGTTTAGGATTTTGGTTAGATACCTTCCCACATTATGTAGATATAAGCAGTGTAAATAAATGGCAA
>DAHXOV010000389.1 GCA_027364695.1 bacterium | reverse complement strand
AATCTTGCCGATATATCAGATTTGCATTTTGTTTTACAACATTTTTTATCTGATTTTAATTTTAATGATTGCCAAATCACAGATATTATTCAGTATTTTCATGAAAGACAAGTGGGTAAATATTTTGCTTCTAATTCTCATTTTTTATTGTTTGACAGAGAATACCTTTTTATTGTACCTAAAAAAGAAATACATTGCCATTTAGAATACATTGCACATCATTTAGCGGAATTAAATTTGTATGCTGATAAATATCATTTTGAAATCCTCGAAACCCATTCCAACATTTCTTTTGAAGAAGAGAATAAATTTTATGTCAATGCAGATGTTTTATCTTTTCCATTGAAAATAAGATATAGAAAGGATGGAGACAGATTTCAACTATTAGGTACCAAATATGTAAAAAAATTAAGTGATGTTTTGATAGATAAAAAAATACCCTTGTTAGTAAAGGATAAAAGGCCACTGTTATGCACAATGTCTGATGAGATAATATGGATAGGTGAATTGAATTTAATCAATGAAAAATATAAAGTTAAAAATGAGACAGAGAATATTCTAAGAATTTCAGTTTGTGAATAGATATTTATTATACGAAGAGAAACAATATATAGGACAAAATCGAAGAGGGCAGGCTCTGCGATTGTTCTTTTCAATCTTATGTTTTGTTGCTTATTACTGGAGTGAACACCCTAAACCTGTAACAATTATTATCATTAAAATTAAAATCAGATAAAAAATTTTGTAAAACAAAATGCAAATCTGATATATCGGCAAGATTCTCTTTTTTAATTTTTATCAAATCTTTCTCTTTAATAATGACAGGGTTTAATGATTCCGCCACACTTCTGTCTAAATACTTTTTCGTTTGATTAAATTTGTTGATGTTATTTTGAAAAACAGAATGTAATTGTGGTTGAATTTTTTTTAATAAAGGAATAACGTTTAAACGAATAAAATTTCTTCTATAGTTATCTTTTTGATTAGAAAGATCTTCACGATATTGCAATTGTTTTGAATGGGCATAGTTTAAAATACTTTCTTTTGTAAATCTCAATAAAGGTCTTACTATTACATTTTGTTTTTCAGGAATACCTGTCATCCCTTTGATTCCTGTACCTCTAATTTGATTTAATAAAAGGGTTTCTATATTGTCATCTAAGTGGTGTGCTGTAAGCAAGTACTGAAAAGAATGGGTTTTCATTATTTCCATCAACCATTTATATCGCAAGTCCCTTGCAGCCATCTGAACAGAAAGCCCGTGCTGGATGGCATAATGGTGAGTATCAAATTTTACAGAAAAACACCTGACTGCATACTTTTTTGAAAGTTGAAAGATAAATTTTTCATCTTCATCTGAATCATTTTCTCGCAATGAAAAATTACAATGAGCCATTGCCCATTTAAATTTATGTTGATGTAATAAATCTACCAATACCACAGAATCCACTCCTCCACTCACCGCTACCAGTAAAAAATCATCCTTGTTAAAAAGCAAATTATTGTTTATGTTTGTCAAAAAATCCTGTAACATCTTTTACAAAAATAGTGAATAAAAAGATGACAAAAATTAAAGTACACCCCGAAGCTACAAAATTAGTAAATGATTATATTGAAAATTTACCTCAACAGAGCAGAGAAATATGCATCAAATTGAGAAACATCATAATGGCATCATCTCCTGCTATACAAGAAGATTGGAAATGGCATCATCCCAATTATTATTGCAATGGAATGCTATGCGGAATAGGGGCATTCAAAGAATATGTAACCCTCGTTTTCTTCCAAGGCGCTTTGATTGATGACCATTATACTGCACTCTCCTCTCATCCTGATAATTTACACAACAGACATATCAAATACTCAAATGTTACAGAAATTAATGAGGAAATCATTCTGAACTATTTAACCCAAGCCATTGCTAATAATACCAAAGGTTTGAGGATCAACCAAACAAAAATTAAGAATATTGAAATACCTTTCTATATCAAAGAATCACTTGAAAATGCAGGGATATTAGAGAGTTTCAATAACATGAGTTATTCCCACAAAAAAGAATACATACTTTGGATAAAAGAAGCAAAAAAAGAAGAAACAAGAGATAGACGAATAGAAAAAATGATTGCTGTTCTTCGTGAAAAATTTGGACTCTCATCTTTGTAAAATGAAATGGCAAAAAGTTCTTATATTATTCTTTTTCTTTTGTTTAAAAACAGTGTATTCCCAAAAAGTGGGTGTAGTATTAAGTGGTGGCGGCGCTGCAGGATTAGTACATATCGGCGTTCTCAAAGCATTAGAAGAAAATAATATACCCATAGATTATATTACAGGTACCTCCATAGGTGCCGTTATTGGAGGATTGTATGCATCAGCTTATTCGCCCGAAGAAATTCAAAATTTATTAAACGATGAAGAATTTATTCAAGCGAGCAAAGGGAATATCCCCGACAAATACTTTTTTTATTTTCAACATCCCAACGAATACGCATCATGGATAAGATTCAAATTTTCGCTGAAAGATAAACTTGTAAAAAATATTCCTACTAATGTTATTAACTCAGTGCCCATTGATTTTTTTCTGATGGAAAAATTTTTACACAGTAATATGGTCCATAGCTTTGACAGTTTGTTTATCCCTTTTCGTTGTGTAGCAGCCGATGTAGAGAATAAACAAAAGGTAATATTCAAAAAAGGAAATTTATCTGATGCTATACGGGCATCTATGAGTTATCCTTTTTACCTTCGGCCTTTATATTTAGATGGCAAGCTTTTGTACGATGGTGGCTTATACGATAACTATCCCACAGATGTATGTTACTCAGAATTTTATCCCGATATTATCATTGGTTCTGATGTAAGCGACAATCATATCCCTCCGGAAGATGATAATATCTACTTACAATTACGCAATATGATGATGACCAAAAAAGATACTTCAAAAAGATGTGATAATGAGATTACTATCAAACCGTACACCAGCAACCTACTTTTTGATTTTGAATCAGCCTATGCCCTTATAGACAGCGGATATGCCGCTACTATGCGTAGTATGCCAGAAATATTGAAACATATTCATACTTTTACAAACAAATATGAAATTCAATTCAAAAGACAATCTTATAAACAGAAAAAACTGGACATCGCCATCAGTAATATCAATATAAAAGTAGAAGACAAAAACAATGCCGCTTACATAAAAAAAACATTAGCAGGGAAAAATAAAAGCATTTCCTTCATGGAATTAAAAAAAAGATACTACAAAGTAGCCAGCGATGAAAGAATAAAATTTATGTATCCACGCATATCCTCAAAATCTAATGATACTATAGACCTGAATATACTGGCAAAATATGAAAAACCATGGTATTTTGATTTAGGTGGCGTAATATCCAATCGCCCCGTGAATGAAATTTTTGCCGCATTGCAGTACAACTATGTTGGCAATATAGGATTAAAATTATACGCCAATGGCTATTTGGGCAGATTATACAATGGTGCCCTTGGAAAAATAAAACTGGACATTCCTGCAGATAAACCGTTTTTTATAGAAGGCACCGTGTGTTATTCACGATGGGACTTTTTTAAGAGCAGCACTTTGTTTTTTGATTTTGAAAAACCCTCTTTCTTAATACAAGAAGATAATTACAGCGAATTGAATATGGGCATACCTATGGGAACAAAAGGTGTTCTAAGTTGGGGAGGCGGAATAGCCAATTGGATAAATAACTATTATCAAAACAATAATTTTACCAGTAAAGATACCGCAGATAAAACATACTTTAATTACTATTATTTCCAGTCTGTCATTGACATCAATAATCAAAACAGAAGAATGTATGCCAGCGATGGTTCTCGTTTATATATGAAAATAAAATTCATTAAAGGCAATGAAACCTTTATTCCAGGAAATATTGCACCTGATACAACAAAAATTGAAAATTATTTTCATAAAAATTGGTTTTACGTCAAGTTATTTTCTGATAACTATATCAAGACCATCAAAAAAATAAAACTAGGATATTACTTCGAATATTCACTCTCTACACAAGATTTTTTCTCTAATTACACTTCTACTATCTTATCGGCACCCGCATTTTATCCTACCATAGAAAGCAACACTTTGTTCTTAAACGATTTCAGAGCATACCATTATTTTGTTCTAGGGGGTAAATCCGTAACCTCTTTATTAAGTAGGTTGGACTTACGTTTTGAAGTATACTGGTTTCAACCCATCCAGGCAATCATCAATAATAATTATAAAGCCGATTTTGCAGATCCCTTAGTATATCAAAACATTGCGGGTAGCGGAACATTGGTATTTCATAGCCCATTAGGACCTGTGGCATTCTCCATCAATTATTACAAAAATGCAGAAAAAAACTTCACTTTCTTTTTCCACTTCGGTTATCCCATATTCAATAGAAAAAGTTTAGAATAATTTTATTCAAAATTTATACTTATCTTTGTAATATATCTTTATCATGCTCAGAAACATATTCATACCAATATTTTTCTTTATTCATTTGTCTATACGATCACAAGATATTCATTTCTCTCAATACAATGCTTCTGTCTTAAATTTATCTCCAGCTTTAACGGGTTTTTTCGATGCCGACTATCGTTTCAACGCTATCTTTAGAAAACAATGGCAAGCCGTGCCCGTGCCATACACTACAATATCTATGTCTGCCGAAGGTAAATTTAATATCTCCAAACTAAAAAAGTATTTTTCATACGGCATATTGTTCAACAACGACAAAGCAGGTGATGCTATTTATACAATGAATCAATTATACCTTAGTGCAGCATATTTACAAAAATTAAAAAAAGATTCATCTCTTTTAATAAACATAGGATTTTCTATAGGATATACTAATAACACTTTTAACTACAACAGGATGACCTTTGATTCACAATTTGACGGACTGCAGTTCAATCCCTCTTCTTCCACCAATGAGAATTTTTATCGAACCTCTTTACATTATTGGGATATCAATGTAGGTGCCGCTCTTAAATACATATTGAATCAAAAATTCTATTTTGTGTACGCTTTCAATCTAATGCACATCAACAACCCACTTGTTACTTATTATGCCAATACAACAAGCAGAATAGATAAAAAATTTTCCAACTATTTTATGCTCCACTATCCCCTCAATCAAAAATTATTCTTGCTACCTGAAGTTCTATTCATCTTTCAAGGTAAATACAAAGAAATGATTCCAGGTGCTCAGTTGTCTTATTTAATCAATAACCTGGATGACATTTATGGAAGAGTAGGCTTGTATTTCAGAGCAAAAGATGCTTTAATAATAAGAATAGGTTTAGACTACCAATCCACTTCTTTTGGAATAAGTTATGATTTTAATACTTCTCCTTTCGTGGCTGCTACCAATAGCCGTGGTGGATTTGAATTATACTTGATTCATTTACTGAAAACAAAAAAACAGTATCTTACAAAAAAGAAACCTTGTCCTGTATTTCTATGACAAAACCATATTTGCAATACATTTTTATTTTTTTATTCTCCATTTTATCTTGTGTTTTTGCTCAGTCAAAAAAGCAATTGTACAAAGCAGCGGTTGCATCCATGGAAAACAAAGACTATGAAAATGCTACTTATTATTATCATTTACTGCTGTTGCAAGATTCATTAAATACAGAATATCAATATCAACTAGCCACTATGGCAAGATTAAACTATCAAAACGATTTATCGTTTTACTGGTATAAAAAGCTATTTGATGAAAACCCTGATAAATACCCCGAAGTTATCTTTTATTTGGGCTTGCTCAACAAAAATAAGTCCAATTACAAAACAGCCACTAAATTTTTTGACAAGTTTTATAGAAAATACAAGAGTGTAAAAAAATATCCTGAATACCAGCAAATGGTAGAAGAAGCTAAGATACACATAGCCGCTTGTGAAAATGCTGTTTTATCAAAAAGTAATGCTCCCTCCATTCAAATCATCCACCTAGACAGCAATATAAACAGCACATTAAGCGAATATGCACCTTTTATGAACGATACGGCATTAATATATGCATCCATACAAAAAAACAAAGAAGAGGCTTCTTTTAGTCAAATATACAGCGCTCGTTTTCAACAGGATACTTTTTATAAATCACATCCCATTTCTCCATTGATCAATGAACCCAATACACATCTGGCAAATTTCTCATTGTACAAAAAAATAATATTTTTTACTAAATGTAAAGCCATCAATGCCAGTGAATTTGAATGTAAAATTTATGCCATGCGCTACATCAACCATCATTGGACATCTCCACAAGAATTAAGCAGTGAAATCAATCATCCCCGCTACACAACCACTCATCCTCACATAACACAACAGAATGGAAAAAACACACTTTTTTTTAGCTCCAACAGACCCAATGGGCGGGGAGGAATGGATATATGGTATGCTTATTTTGATGACCAACTCAACTTTGAAAAACCCCTCAATGCAGGAAAAAATATTAATTCTGAATACGATGAAGTAACACCTTATTTTGATGATATAAGACAACGACTATACTTCAGTTCTAATACCCCTCATAGTTACGGAGGATTTGATATATTTCAATCACATTGGAATAAAATGGATTTTGAACCATCTGCCAACATTGGCTATCCCATCAATTCTTCATTTAATGATATTTATTATTCATTCTCTAAAAACAGAAAATTATCTTTTTTTTCATCTAACAGAATAGGTGCTTATTTTGAGGAAATGCCCAACTGCTGTAATGATATTTTTTATTATTACACCAATGATACTTTATTGAAAACGGATTCCATTATTCCTGTTATTACCAAGAAAGACAGCGCGGTTCAAACATTTAGCAAATTAAAATTATTAGTCCCGCTTACTTTATATTTTCATAATGATGAACCAGATCCTAAAACCAAAAAAATTACTAGCGATAAAAATTACCAGCGCACTTGCGAACTTTACATGCAAATGAAAGACGAATACGTACGAGAATATACCTCAGAATTAAAAAGTAAAGCGCTAATAGATGCCACCCGACTGGTAGAGCAATTTTTTGAAGATAGCGTAGAATATGGCTTCTCTCAATTAGAAAAGTTTGCTAATTACCTGGAAGAACTAATGATAAACAAAGCAACAGTAAAAATTGTAATGAAAGGATATTGCAGCCCTTTAGCCAGCACAGAATATAATATCAACCTTGCGAAAAGAAGAATCAATAGCTTGAGAAATTACTTTTATCAGTATAAAAAGGGCTGGCTCATGCCTTTTATTAAAAATGAACAAGATACCAGCATGGGGAAAATTATTTTAGTAGATGAAGATATTGGTGAGTTGCCATTTAGCAAAGTAAGCGACAATTTAAAAGATATACGAAACTCTGTATATAGCCCTTATGCCGCTGCAGAAAGAAAAATACAAATCATTGCTGTAGAATTGAAATAAAAACCGTTCATAAAGTTATATTTCCTGTCAAATAAAAAAAATGCTCATAGACGGTTTTAATATTAAATTTTTATTAAATTTGTGGTGAATTTTAATGAAATTAAATTTATGAAACGTAAAATTTATTCTTTATTTTTTACTATAACATTTTTTCAGGCTTTTTCGCAGGTAAAAATTAATGAATATTCTTGTTCCAACCTTTCCTCTTTTACTGATAATTTTGGAAATTATGAAGATTGGATAGAATTATATAATCCCACTGCCTCCCCCGTAAAC
>DAHXOV010000365.1 GCA_027364695.1 bacterium | reverse complement strand
TTGCCGAAGTAGAAAGAGCCATTCAAACTTTCACTATTGCATCAGAAGAATGCAAAAGAATGCCCCACGAATATTTTGACTTAGATACTACCTCTGACCAACTGCCACGAGAAGCCCTCATCAAAAGATTTCCCGTTGGTGTCATCCTCGCCATTACACCATTTAATTTCCCGTTGAATCTGGTAGCACACAAAATAGCCCCTGCTATCGCATCTGCTTGCCCTTTCATTTTAAAACCCGCCTCTTCTACCCCTCTCAGCGCACTAAAACTTGCAGAAATTATTCAACAAACAGAATGGCCTCCAGCTGCTGCCTCCGTATTACCTACCAAAAGCGAAATATTTGAAAAATATCTTAACCACCCTCATATTGCTAAAATATCTTTTACTGGCTCTCCCCAAGTAGGATGGAAGATTAAATCTCTTGCTCCTTACAAAAAAATAACATTGGAACTGGGTGGAAACGCGGCTACCGTTGTTAGCTTCTCTGCAGATATAGAAAAAATCATTGACCACTGCATCATTGCTGGCTTTGCTTACAGTGGACAAATATGCATTCATACTCAAAGATTTTTTATTCATCCTGATCTGTTCGGAAAATTTACCCAGCTTCTGATACAAAAAGCGCCATCTCTTCAATTTGGGGATCCCCTTGATCAAAACACCGACATCTCTGTTATGATTGATGAAGCCAGCGCTATCCGTGCAGAAAATTGGATCTATGAAGCCATTGATCAAGACGCAAAAGTATTATTGAAACCCATCAGAGAAAAAAACTATCTTTCTCCCGCCATACTTACCAATACTGATAACTCTATGAAAGTATATGCAGAAGAAGCATTTGCCCCTATTGTTTGTGTAGAAAAATACAACGGATGTATTGAAGATGCTGTAAATAAAATCAACGACTCGAAGTACGGTCTGCAATGTGGCGTATTTACCAACGATATTAAAGAACTTAATTATTGCTTTGAAAATATTGCCTGTGGATCTGTGATTCATAATGCCAGTTCTATACTCAGATTAGATGCCATGCCTTATGGTGGTATCAAACAAAGTGGATGCGGAAGAGAGGGTGTCAAATATGCTATCCTTGAGATGACTGAACCAAAACTATTACTCAAAGAAAAATGACCATGAAACTCCATTTCAGAAAATACGGGCACGAATCAAATCAGGCTTTACTCACTCTTCATGGGCTATTTGGGCAAAGCGATAACTGGAGTTCTATTGCAAAAAAACTCTCTGAACATTCGCTATCCGTCTATGCCATAGATCTTAGAAACCATGGTCTTTCCCCTCATAGTAATGAAATGAGCTATGAACTGATGGCAATGGATATAAAAGAACTCATAGATTCAGAAAATATCCTTTCTCCTATTCTCCTCGGACACAGTATGGGCGGCAAAGTAGCCATGTATTTTGATTATTTATTTTCCAATACTCTAAAAAAACTAATGATAGTAGATATTGCTCCCAAAAAATATCCACCCGGGCACACTGATGTCTTTAATGCGCTTCATTCTATTGATTTCAATATTATCAAAACACGAAAAGAAACAGAACTTGCTCTGAGAAAACATTTGAACAACGAAGCTGTTATTCAATTCTTATTAAAAAACCTTTATTGGCAAGCACAAAATCAACTCAACTGGCGCTTTCATCTGAATACCATCTATCATCATTATGAGGAAATTCTGAAAGAAATACCCCAATACTTATCTTCTACGCCCACCGCATTTATTCGTGGCGAAAAATCTCCCTATATTACTGATACTGATTGGCACGACATTCAAAAAATATACATTGATTCAAAACTCATTACTATATCTAATGCGGGGCATTGGGTGCACGCTGAACAAGCACAATTATTTGTGAATGATATCCTTAACTATTTAGATTTATCTTAAATGTATCAAATTTATTTTCTACTTTTACACCCCATTTAAATTAAAAATCAAACACTTATGGAAAATAAAATGACCAAAGCAGATATTGTTAGAGAAATTTCTAATAAAATCAAAATGCGGGAAGAAGATGTACAAAATATTATAGAAGAATTTATGAAAATCATTAACCGCTCTTTAGCAAAAGGTCAAAATATATACCTTCGTGGGTTTGGAACCTTTTACCTTAAAAAAAGAGCTGAAAAAATAGGGAGAAATATCAGGGCAAATAAACCCATTGTTATTCCTGAACATTATATACCTGCTTACAAGCCATCTCAAATCCTCGTAGAAAAAGTAAAAAAACTAAAAGTATCTTCCGATAACAAAGATTCAAAAGCAAGTAAAAAGTCCTGAAAATGTTTCTTAAAAAAATCTATTCCGCACAAGTTCTCATTATCCTGCTCTTTATCTCTATTGTCATTTTAATTTTAGCTTTTCCGAGGAGTAAAAAAATTACCAAGCCCATTATTCATGTTTCTACCATAGATACCACTCAATCTGTTGACTTCAGTTTATATTATCAAAAAGACAAAAACATACAAGCTGCTGTCCAACAATATCAAAAAAAAGAAATTACAATAGATAGCCTAATCCTTTATCTCAATAAAAAACAATTACCACAATTATCTGCCTATTTTGAGGAAATTAAAAACATCCACAGCCCAATAGATACAATATGGTTCCACATAGGAAAAAATTATTACGATGCCCTTGGTTTTGCATCAGACCTTTCTGAGACAGAACCCATCCTTGCCTCTGCTGCAAGATGTTTCAACAGAGCTATCTCATTCAACGAAAAAAATACCAATGCCAAAATTATGCTCGCCTCCTGCTATATGCAAACCAATAATCCTATGCTGGGAATACAAATGCTGAAAGAAATTGAAAAAACAGATAGTAGTAATGTATTATTACAAATGCAACTCGCCGAGTTTTCCTTACGGTCTAACCAGTTAGACAAAGCCATCCAACGCTATAAAAAAGCCCTTGCACTGGATACTAACAGAATAGAAATTTATGCCTATCTCTCTGAAATTTATATCCAAAAAAAAGACACTTTTGAAAGCATACAATTTCTTCGTAAATTTGCAGCCAAAATTTCTGATACTGTTCTAAAAAATAGTATTCATCAATATATTTATCAACTTAACAAAAACAAACCCATTCATTAA
>DAHXOV010000359.1 GCA_027364695.1 bacterium | reverse complement strand
AAGTAATGTTGATCTCCCTCAAATTGCAACACTGTATCTACTAAATGTTCTAATACTTTTGGTCCTGCTAATGAGCCATCTTTTGTAATATGCCCTATAATAAAAAATGGAATGTTACGTGTTTTAGCCATTCGCATGATTTCAGAAGTACATTCTCTTACTTGTGATACTGTACCTGGCGCACTTTCTAACAGGCTGCTAGTAAGTGTTTGAATAGAGTCAATGATGACTAACTGGGGTTGAATTTGTTCTATGATTGGAATGATATTTTGAATAACAATTTCATTCACGATATAACATTCTGTGTTCGGGTATTGTATTCTTTTTGCACGAAGTAAAATTTGCTGTTCGTTTTCTTCTCCCGATATGTATAGAGTTTTTAAGTGATTTTGCAGCGCCGTTTGAAGCATAAGAGTGGACTTTCCTATTCCCGGCTCTCCACCAAATAATATCAATGATCCAGCTACAATGCCACCACCTAATACTCTGTTCAACTCTTCATCTTTCGTTACAGTTCTCTTTTGATGGGTATCTGGTATTTGATGAATAAGTTTAATATTTTGTACACTTACAGACGAGACTGCTTTTTTTTTGTCTTTGCTTACAATCTCTTCTACAAAAGTATTCCATTCACCACAAGATGGGCATTTCCCTAACCATTTTACAGATTGCTGTCCACAGTTTTGACAATAATATACTGTTTTAATTTTAGACATGCTGCGTGTTATTTTTCTTTTTTAATACCTCATTGCACCTTAAAAACAAATTATTGAGAAGTATTCGCATGTTTGCATTTCTCGTAGCATGATGGTAAGCATCATTAAAGATTTCGTATAATTTTGGGATATTATTTTGGTGAACGTATGGATGAACTCTTGATATAAACTCTCTTTCAATTTGTATGGTTTTGATGAGGTGCTCCAATTCATAATCTTTTAATAACGAATAGTGAAATACATTTAGAGTGTATTCTAAAAACTTTTTCAGGGCTTCTCTGCCTGCATTTTCATATTTACTCATCCACTTATCTATTCCATCATAATCGTATTTAATAGACAAGCGTGCCAATTCTCTGAAATCATTTAATAATTCTTCGTATTCATCAAAATAGTTCAAAATATGAATGGCTTTGTTAATGTTTCCATTACTTGCCTGTGCTATTTCTTGAGCACGATTTGGCTGGACATCGTATTTTGCCACGAGATAATCAATAATATCCTGATTACTAAAATTAGGTATTGTTATTTGTTGTACTCTTGAAAGTATAGTGGGTAATAATTCATCTGGTTTGGATGTAACAAGGAAAAATAATGTTTGTGGGGTAGGTTCTTCCAGTGTTTTCAATAATTTATTGGCAGCGATAGTGTTCATCATTTCAGGGGTCCATATACATATTATCTTATATTTGTTTCCAACAGCTGAATAAGAAACGCTTTCTATCATTTGATGCACATCATCAGCAAAGATAAAGGCTTGTTTATTTTTTCCTTTAACTTCTTTCAGAACGTCATCAAAGCTTAAAAATATATTGTCAAAAATCAGACGATAAAACGTTTTGAACATATCAGCCTCTTCGGATTGGTCATTTTTTGCAGAAGAAAAATGAGGGAGTATGAATTTAAATTCGGGATAGTATAAATTTTTTGTTTGTTTACAGGATTTACACAAGCCACATGGATAATTATTTTGCGGATGATCACAATATAAATACTGCATAAAACCCAGCACTGTTGGCAATACGGCATTTCCTTGTTCCCCTTTGAACAGAATAGCGTGTGGCAATTGATTTTGCTGATGCAGTTGAACCAAATGGCGTTTGATATTTTCTAAATCTGGTATGTCTTGCCAAAGCATTATACAATCATTTTATACTTGTAATTTATTGTATTTTCATATTGCACGGATGCATATTTTAAGTTCTGATGATACCTAATTGGAATGATTTTTCAATAGGCGCATGGTTTGCCATTTCAATACCCATACTAATTGCCTGCCTTGTGTCTAATGGGTCAATCATGGCGTCTATCCATAATCTGGCGGCTGCGTAATAAGGAGACATTTGTTTGTCGTAGCGAGATTTAATTTTTTCAAATAATTCTTTTTCTCTTTCAGGCGTAATTTGTTCACCTTTTACTTTTAGTGAAGAAGTTTCTATTTGTAATAGCGTTTTAGCTGCTTGCGATCCCCCCATTACTGCTATTTGTGCTGATGGCCATGCCATAATCAATCTGGGATCGTATGCTTTTCCGCACATGGCATAATTTCCTGCGCCGAAACTATTTCCTACAATAACAGTGAATTTAGGTACAATAGAGTTGCTCATTGCATTCACCAGTTGAGCGCCATCTTTAATAATACCACCATGCTCACTTTTTGAACCTACCATAAATCCTGTTACATCCTGTATAAACACCAGTGGAATTTTCTTTTGGTTACAATTCATTATGAAGTGTGCAGTTTTATCTGCGCTATCGCTGTATATAACACCTCCAAATTGCATTTCCCCTTTTTTTGTTTTTACTGCTTTTCTTTGGTTGGCTACTATGCCTACTGCCCATCCATCAATGCGTGCATAAACACAAATAATGGTTTTCCCATAAAGGGCTTTGTATTCATCAAATTCTCCATTATCTACTAATCTTTCAATGATTTCATGCATGTCATATTGCTTGTCTCTGCTTTCAGGAATAATACCATTGATTTCGTTAGCATCTTTTTTAGGTGGGGCGGGAGTGATTCTATTAAATCCTGCTTTTGGGAAGTCACCGATTTTGCTCATTATTCTTTTGATTCTATCCAGACAATCTTTATCATTGGCACATTTGTAATCTGTTACTCCTGATATTTCACAATGAGTAGTAGCGCCACCCAGTGTTTCATTATCTATATCTTCTCCGATAGCGGCTTTTACAAGATACGAACCTGCTAAAAAAATGGTACCTGTTTTATCTACAATCATAGCTTCGTCGCTCATGATAGGGAGATACGCTCCACCTGCCACACAGCTGCCCATAATAGCAGCAATTTGTGGTATGCCCATACTGCTCATTACTGCATTGTTGCGAAATATTCTGCCAAAGTTTTCTTTGTCAGGAAATATTTCGTCTTGCATAGGTAAATATACTCCTGCGCTATCTACAAGATAAATAACAGGGAGGCGATTTTCCATAGCAATTTCCTGTGCTCTCAGGTTCTTTTTTCCTGTGATGGGAAACCATGCACCTGCTTTCACCGTCGCGTCATTCGCCACTATTATACATTGTTTGCCACTGACATATCCAAGCATTACTACTACCCCACCCGATGGGCATCCTCCGTGTTCTTTATACATTTCATATCCTGCCAAAGCGCCTATTTCAAATTTTGGTTTGTTTTTATCCAGTAGATAATCTATTCTTTCACGGGCGGTCATTTTACCTTGTTCGTGTTGTTTAGCTATTTTATCTTTCCCGCCCCCTAAGTAAATCTTGCTTAAAATTTGATTAAGATGGGATACAGACAAACGCATTGCATCCGTATTTCTATTGAATTCTAAATCGGTATTTTTAGTGAGTTCTTTTTCTGCCATATTATTTTTTGCTCAAAATTGCGAAAAAAAGCTGGTTCTGTAAAAAGATTTTGTAATAAAGCGGATGGATTTTTAGATCAATTTTGTTTTACAAAACATTTTTCGTTTTTCGTTTTTAATTTACCCACTATAATTAAGTAAATTGGAGAACTTTTTTAGTAATATGACAAGAATAATTAAATGCAATAAGATATTTGATGGCGAGAATTTTATTGTACAAAATGCAGTGTGTATAGCTAATAATAAAGTTATAGATGTCCTGCTTATTACAGATGATCATGAAAATAATTATGAAGGTATAGAAAAATACTCAGGTATTTTGGTGCCAGGTTTTGTAAATGCTCATTGTCATTTAGAATTAAGTTATCTTCATAACGAATTTGTATCAGGCGGCGGAATGGTAGAGTTTCTGAAACAAATGTTGAAAAAAAGGAAAGTAGAAAAAAATGAGATTATTTATAGTTCTGCTCATGAATGGGATAAAAAAATGAGAGATAATGGAATAGTGGCAGTAGGAGATATTGTAAACACATTAGATACATTAGATATAAAAAAAAAGAGTGATATTGAGTACATCAATTTTGTAGAAGTGTTTGGTTTGAACAGGTGGCGTGCCGACAAGATATTTGAGGCGTCTGTAAAAATATTTGAAACATTTATTGCAAACGAATTATGTGCGAATATTGTGCCACATTCTCCTTATAGTTTATCTGAAAGATTATGGGATGATTATCTAAGTTTTGAGAATAAGCAAAGAACAAATATTAGTTCCTTTCATTTTATGGAAAGTAAAAGTGAAATGGAATTGATTCAAAATGGAAGATCTGAAATAAGTAGGTATTTTATTCAAGACTTAGCGCTGAGTGTGGAGGATTATCAGCATATTCCAGAAAAGTTTGATTTTTATTTAAAGAGATATTTAGGTAAAGAAGAAAAAATTATATTGGTTCATAATACTTACTTGAATGATGAATATTTTAATAGTATTGCTGCGTTTGTAGATAAAATATATTTTTGTTTTTGTCCAAATGCTAATTTGTTTATAGAAAACAGATTGCCAAATATTGAATTTATTCGGAAAATGAGTGATAAAATATGTATAGGTACAGATAGCTTAGCCTCTAATCACAATTTATGTATTGTAGATGAAATAAATGTGCTATTAAAACATTTTGATATGGACCTGGATGAAGTTTTGAGATGGGCTACTTCTAATGGAGCAAATGCCTTGGGTGTAAAAGACAGGTATGGATATATTCAACAAGGATATTCTTTGCCTTTGAATCTCATAGAAATGGAGGGAGGGCTGATTAAAAATTTTCGTGTAATTAAATAAGTGTCTTTTGTATCATACAAATGATAAG
>DAHXOV010000349.1 GCA_027364695.1 bacterium | reverse complement strand
GTACAAAACTACATCTCCTGTCAATGGATTTCTGTAAATATTGAATTCAAAATAACTGCCATCGTTTTTATCTATCCATTGAAATCGTACCAAACTGTTTCTTTCTTGTTTTACAAGGCGTGCTTGTTGTGGTACGCCATTCCATACAAAGGTATAAATACCATTGCGAATATTCACATCATCACAAAACCATCCTGCAAGCGCTGGTGGGTCTGTCAAAAATTTATACAATAAATCGGGCGAGGTTTTACACACATATTCTAACTGATATTTACCTGGTGGCTCAGGTAAATTATCTGAAGTACGGGAGTAAACAGATGATAAATCACTGGATAAACTATCGCTAAACCCTGTTTTTTCTGATGGTTTTAATGATTGGGGTAAAAATTGTTCTTCTTTTGTTTCTTCTAAAACCCTTTCCAGTGTAATTTCTTCTTTTGAATACTTGTCTTTCACTGATGATGGTGTCTCTGATTTTGATGAAAGAGAAGTTTTAGTTTTTTTGTCTTGTTTATTTATTTTATCAGAAATTTTTGTTGGTTGATTTTTTCTTTTTTTTATGTTTGTTTTTTTAGCAGCATCTGCTTTGGTAAATTTTACTTTTGCTGTAGATGCTTTTTTCTCTTTTTGTTTTTTCTTATTTTTATTTGACTGAGCTAATAAATTTTTTTTGGTGACAGTTTTTTGTTTCTGACTTTTTAACTGAGTAGATTTTGCTTGGATATTTTTTTTACTTAACTTTTGTTTCTTATTACTTACTGCTGTTTTCGTTTTCGTTTTTTTAGATATTTTTATTGATTTTTTTTGAATCTTGTTGGTTGTTTTTCTTATTTTTTGGGGGGACTTACTTGTTTTTTTGACTGCTGAGCTTGTTGAAGCACCTTTCTTTTTGTGATTAGACGACTTCACGAACTTTGCTTTTTTATCTTTTTGTTTTTTTATTTTTTTTACAGATACGGATCTTCCCTTTTTTGACTTTTTAGGGCTCTTTTTTTGCTTCTTAGCCGCCATAAATTTTTTGGGAAATATACCGATTAAAATTTTATTTTATACTATAAAAGCTTATTTTTAACATATTTTTAATTTTTAAGCACATATTTTTTAGCCAAAAATTGAGAGGTGTAGCTTTTTGCGCATTCTAAAAGTTTATCTAAAGTACCCTGAAATATCAATTCTCCACCTTTATTTCCTACTTCATATCCTAAATCAATTATCCAGTCTGCATTTTTAATAATATCTAACTGATGCTCTATAATTAATATCGTATGTCCTCTGAGTACCAATTGATTCAGTGCTTTTAGTAATATGTCTATATCATAAAAATGCAAGCCCGTGGATGGTTCATCTAGTATGAATAAAGAGGATTCTGCTTTTTCTTCTTGCAGAAATGTAGCAATTTTAAGTCGTTGTAATTCTCCCCCACTCATTTTTGAAGTACTTTGTCCCATTGGAATGTACCCCAAACCTACGGCTTTAAGTATGCTTAATGTTTTCAATATTCTGTTTTTCAAATCTAAAAACTCTGTTTCTTTGCTAAATAAGTCGTATGCTTCATCTATACTCATTTCTAATACATCACTGATATTCGCACCATAATAATTAACCTGAAGGACTTCTTTGCTAAATCTTTTGCCATTACACTCATCGCACATCATTTCAATATCTGCCATAAATTGCATAGGTATTCTGACAATGCCTTCTCCTCCGCATTTTTCACATCTTCCACCTTCCACATTAAATGAAAAGTAAGCGGGGTCAAACTCAAGCCCTTGCAAACGCGCGTATCTTGAAAACAAGCTACGAATCTCATCATATACCTTGGTATAAGTGGCGCAATTGCTACGAGTAGAGGTGCTTACCGAATTTTGATGGATGTAGTGTATTCGTTTCATTTTTTTTACCGCCCCTGAAACTTTTTCTGATGGCATATAGTGAATCACTACTTTTTCTATTTCAGGAATCATTTCTTCTTCCACTAAAGTTGATTTTCCCGAGCCTGATACGCCTGTGACGCAAGTGATGGCATTAAAAGGAAACTGTACATTGATATTTTTTAAATTGTTAGCACAGGCATTTTTTAAATAAATAAAATCATTCGGCTCTTTTTTAAATGTATTGATTTCTACGACTCTTCTTTCAAATAAATAATCTGCAGTTAAAGAATTTTGAGCCATTCTCATTTCATCAAAACTACCATGAAATATAATATTGCCACCGTTTTTCCCGGCTTTTAATCCCATATCAATGATTGAATCAGCATTTCTCATT
>DAHXOV010000330.1 GCA_027364695.1 bacterium | reverse complement strand
GAGTACAGGGGCTGTGAATACAGCAAGTATTTCAGCATTGACAGGGAATCAGGTTTATACACTTACAATTACGGATGCTAACAATTGTATGTATTCTGATACTGTATTTTTACCCAGAACAAGTGTCCCTTTGATTACTTCAATGAGTTATACACCACCTCTTTGTTACAATGGTAATAATGGAATTATAGCGGCCAGTTATACGAATGGAACTACACCACTTTATTTAGATTGGTTGCCTTATCATAATCAAGATAGTATTGTAAATGGAGTATCTGCGGGTACTTATACACTTGTAATAACTGATTATTATGGATGTTCTACCTCTTCGGTGATTACAGTCACGCAGCCACCACAACTGGGTTTAGTTACCTCTTCTGATCAAGTAATATGTTATGGTAATAGTGTGAATTTATTTGCATCTGCATTCAATGGGACATCTCCATACCAGTATTACTGGGATGCAGCCAGCGGTTTGAGTGGAGCCGGACCACATTCAGTAAATTTAACGACTACGGCTACATTTTCCGTATATGCAGTGGATACAAATGGTTGTAGGACACCTCAAAAAATAATTACAATTATAGTAAAACCGCCACTTAAACTTAAAAATGATACCATTTGGATTTGCTCTGAAAATACTTATACATTGCATCCGTATGTTATTTCTCCGGGGAATAATGGCCCGTATCAATGGCTGTGGAATACGGGTAGCAGTACACAAGATATAGTCATAACAGGCGATTACGCTAATCAACCGCAAGTATATAGTGGGTATGTAGATGATGGATGTAGTATTCCAGGAGATACGGGATATTTTGTTGTGAATGTTTACCCAAAACCTTCGGGGTTCTTTACGGCAGATGTAAGGCAAGGATGCCCTCCAGTTATTCCTACATTTACTGCACAATCTACAGGAATGAATGATACTTATTTTTGGAATTTTGGTAATGGTAATACAATTGGTGGTAATAATGTTTCTACCTCCTATGAAGGCGTTGGGTTTTATCCTGTATCTTTATACATAACCAGTCAATATGGCTGTAGATGGGATACTACTATTCAGAATTATATACAAGTGTATCCAACACCTGTTGCAGATTTTGAGCCATATCCATCCGTTGCTACCGTGGATAATCCGATAATTAATTTTACTAACTTATCTTTGTATGCTGATTCTTATCAATGGTATTTTGGAGATCCATATAGTAATCAGAACATATCTACTGAAACACATCCTTATCATGTTTATGACTATGCAGGTGATTATGAAGTTTATTTGGTAGCGACGAATCAATATGGGTGTAAAAATTATGCTAAAAAGAAAGTACGTATTGAACCTATTTATCGCTTGTTTATCCCTGATGTGTTTACGCCTGATGGAAATAATTTGAATGATGTATTTAATGTAAAAGGTATTGGAATAGATGATAAGAATTTTAAGATGATTATTTTTGACAGATGGGGAGAAAGAGTATATGAGACAACTGATTTGTATAAAGGCTGGGATGGTACAATAAAGCGAGGTGGAAAGGCAAAACAAGATGTATATGTGTATAAGATATATACTCAAGATATAAAAGGAAATAAGTATGAATACGTCGGGCATGTAACATGTTTGCCGGATGGAGATAAATAATCAGTAAGAATTTATTCTTACTTTTGCTTCGTGCGATGTTTTGTAGATGTGATATTGCCATTGAGTTTGCCTTACACTTATACTTATAGTGTCCCTGAATATTATTTGTCTGAGCTTGCAATAGGCAAAAGAGCAGTGGTGCAATTTGGAAGTAAGAAATTTTATTCTGCCGTAATAGTTCGTGTACATGATACACCGCCTACGAATTATACAGCCAAGGCAGTAGAATATTTGTTGGATGAAGAAGCTTGTGTATCAGACCATCAGATAAAATTTTGGTATTGGATGGCAGATTATTATATGAGTAAAATAGGTGATCTAATGAATGCGGCTTTACCTGCGGGGCTAAAAATAGAAAGTATTTCTGCTATACAAATGAATGCTGATTATAGCATTGATGTAAAAATGTATGAACAACTGAATGAAATGGAAAAAAGAGTGTTGGATATTTTAGCGCACCAAAAGAGAATACGAATAAATGAATTAGAGAAAGTGATTTCCAAATCAAGTATTCCTAAACTTATTAAAAATCTTGCCGATAAAGAAGTTATAATTTTTTCGGAGGAATTGGAGGAGAGGTATCAACCAAAACTTTGTGCGTATGTGGAATTAAATCCGAAGTATAAAAATAAAACAGAGTTAGCGCATTTAGTTACTCATTTAGAAAAGAGGGCATTTAAGCAATTAGAGGGCTTGTTGGCATATTTAAACTTATCACAAAAAGATGCTTTGGTGAAAAAATCTCTGTTGATTGAAAAATCCAGTGCGTCTTCTATTAAAGCATTGATAGATAAAAATGTTCTTATTGAGCAAGTGATTGAAGAGAGCCGTTTATCAAGTGAAGAGACAGAGAGAAAAAAAACGGAACTTAGCGATATACAAAAAGAAAAAATAAGAGAAATACAAAAACAGTGGGAAAGCAAACAAGCATGTGTATTGTATGGAGAAGTGGGAAGTGGGAAGACGGAGATTTATATTGAATGGATAAAAGAGCAGTTGGTGCAGCAAAAGCAAGTATTGTATTTAGTTCCAGAAATAGCGCTTACTGTTCAATTGATACAACGTCTTAAAAAAGTATTTGGCAATCAGGTATATGTATATCATTCAAAATTTTCGGAGAATGAAAGAACAGAGATATGGAACAAACTTTTGAAATATGATATGGAAAAAGATCATCCAAAATATAAAGATAGCGCAGCAAGAATTGTATTGGGTCCTAGGTCTGCAATGTTTTTACCATTTAAATATTTAGGGCTTATTATTGTTGATGAAGAGCATGATTCATCGTTTCAACAAAGGCAAAAGCATCCTTACTATAATGCACGGGATGCTGCGATATATTTGGCAAGTATGACAAATGCAAAAATACTTTTAGGATCTGCTACACCATCTGTGGAAACAATGTTTAATTGTGATATTGGCAAGTATGGTAAAGTGGTATTAAAAGAAAAATATGGAAAAGCAAGTGTGTATAGAAAATTGATAGATTTGAGAAAGTATTATCATCAGATGCAAGGGCAGCATTTAATTTCTCCACCCTTGTTTGAATCTATCAAAGACAGATTAAATAAAAAAGAACAGGTATTGATATTTCATAATAGAAGAGGTTATGTGCCTGTTATACAATGCACGACTTGCGGATGGGTAGCAAAATGTAAGAATTGTGATGTGAGTATGGTATATCATAAGCAGCATCATGTTTTGAATTGTCATTATTGTGGGGAAATAGGTGATTTGATGACACAATGTCCCGCTTGCGGATCGGTGTATCTTAATTATAAAGGATGGGGCACCGAAAAGGTGGAAGAAGAATTTTTAAGAATGTTTTCTAATTATTCTATAGCAAGATTAGACCAAGACACAACAAGGAGTAAGTTGGCGCACAAGAATATTATAGAAGCATTTGAAAACCAAGAGATTGATATATTAATTGGCACACAGATGATAACGAAGGGATTGGACTTTAAGAATGTTACACTGGTTGGTGTATTGAATGCCGACAGTATATTGCATTTTCCTGATTTCAGATCTTTTGAAAGAGCGTTCCAATTGCTGTATCAGTTGAGTGGTAGATCTGGTAGAATGGAGAAGGATGGAGAAGTTCTGGTTCAAACATTTCATCCTGATCATCCTATATTACAGATGTATTTGGAAAATGATTATGATAAAATGTATCAGCATGTTTTGAAAGAAAGGCGAACTTATAATTATCCACCTTATACAAAACTTTGTGAATTAATAATTAAAAGTAAAGATGTTACGGAGAGTGCAAAGGGAGCACAACAATTGTATTTATCACTCTATCCGTATTTCAAAGAGTATATTCTTGGACCTATTCAGCCTTATATTTCAAAACTGAATAATTTTTATTTGCACCAAATTTTAATTAAGATACCAAAACATTATTCTAACAAAAAATCAAAATCAATTATTCGTCAAAATGCGCAGAAAGTACAAAACTCAAAAGTGATAGTGGATATTATAATAGATTCCTAAATAGTTATTTTTGATTGTCTCTCGTTTAATTTAAATACGCAATAGAGGAGTATATCATATAAAAAATCTACTTACATTCAATGAATTTTCAATAGGTCTGTTATGTAATATATTATCAGATAAAATTTTTGTACAATAGGGCGCGAGCATGACTCCTTTTGTTCCTAATCCGTTGAATATGTATATATTGTTGTGTTTGTGGTGATTGCCAAGAATGGGTCGCCTGTCTGATGCAGGACGAATACCAGCATAATGTCCTATTAGCTGATAACGAGTATGAAAAAGTTGTTTAAAAGTAAGTAGGAATTTATCTTTTGTAAGAGTAGTAGCTTGTTCATCTAATTGCTGCCATTCATAATTTGACCCGATGATGTATTTTTTATTTCCAGTTGGTATGATATTTATTTGTCTGTGTAGTATAGAATTTTCGGGCAATATAGGATGTTGGCATTCTATTTCTATAAGTTCTCCTTTGGCGGGTTTTAGTTTTACAAAATTGAAAAAAGGATTGGTTTTGACTAAATAACCTTCACAAAAAACAACTTTTTCTGCTAAGATATTATCATAAATAATTTGATCAGTATCTGTAATTAAAGCATCGTAATTAAAATAATTTTCAGCGTAAGCGTTGATAGATTTGAATAATTCTATTGAATAAAAAATATATTCTGATATGTTCAATCTGCCTGCATCATTTACTTCTCCGCATTTTATATTTTCTTTCAGGTAGGGATAATTTTCTTTACTCAAACAGAAAATATCTTTCAAGAAGCGAGGATATAATACCTGTTTTTGTTTCCATAGTTTCTCTTCCTCTGTATTGTTGATGGCATGCCATATTTTAAGGGGATAAATAAGTTGTTTTTTTAATATTTTTTCTATGCGACTATAAAACGGCAACAAACTTTTAATAAGTTCTGATGCGTTCCATGTAGGTACGATTCTTTTAAATACAATAGGATTCCATACACCAGGAGCTATAAGTGAAGCGTGTGAAAGAGGAGGCGAAGAAATAATTATAAAAGACACTTTTCTCAGAAACAATTCCCATGCAATAGAAATACCTGCTAATCCACTTCCTACAATGATGCATTGTACTTTTTTCATTTGAAATTATTCTTCAATAGATTTATCATAACACAAAAAGTATTTGGTAACTTTTTTACTTAGTGATTGGATATTAAAATTATCACTTGCATTGGCAATATCTATAAGATTTTTACCATTATATATTTCTATTTTAAATTTGCTTTTTACATAAGCGTAATTATTTACACTGTCATTGATGATAAAATAATGTAATTCATTCTTCTTAATTTGAGGGTATTTTTTTAATACTTTAGATTGTATGGATTTTACTTGTTGTTGAGGTATTATAGTATTTTGAAGTATATTGCGGAATAATTGTCGGTTGATAAACTTTTGGCAAAGTGTAGATAAAACAAAATCCTCGCATTTTGTCCATACTTTAATAGATGCTATCATATCATTATCGTCTAAAAAAACGAAATTTTCAAGAACATCATCGCTGTTGTGAAAGGCATCTTTTGTAAAATTATTGGTTAGAAAAAATTTTAAGGCAGGTGTTGCAAATAAATTGTAGTGATATTTTCTTTCTAATTCTTTGGCTCTTTTTAATATATTTACCAACATGTTTTCTGCTGCAAGTACTGTTTTGTGTAAGTATACCTGCCAATACATCAACCTACGAGCTATGAGAAATTTTTCAATGCTATAAATTCCTTTTTGTTCTACTACTAATTTGTCCTTAACAATGGTAATCATTTTGATAATTCTATCTGTCCCAATGATTCCCTCACTTACACCAGTAAAGAAACTATCTCTCAGAAGATAATCTAATCTATCTGTATCTAGTTGGCTGCTAACCAATTGATGAAAGAATTTTCTCTCATATTTATCTTCAAATATATCTATGGCTAATTTTAATTCATTACTGAATTGTCTGTTTAATTCCCGCATGAGTATAGAAGATAAATATTCATGTGAAACGCCTTGAACAATCGTATTTTCAAGCGCATGAGAAAAAGGACTATGCCCAATATCGTGCAATAAAATAGCAATAAGAGCGGACTCTTCTTCTTCTTCTGAAATATCAATTTTTTTGCTTCTTAATATATGAATGGCTTGCTGCATTAAGTGCATGGCTCCAATAGCATGATGAAATCTGGTATGTAGTGCACCAGGATAAACCAAATTAGTCAATCCTAATTGCTTTATTCTTCTTAATCTTTGGAAATAAGGATGATTAATAATTTCAATAATTTTTTGATCTTTGATGGTGATAAACCCATAAACGGGATCATTGATAATCTTTGGTCTGAATAGCATAATTACATTTTTTGTTGAATGAGTTGTAAAAGCCTATGATAAATATCAGGCTGTGCAACAATAATTTCCTGATTGTATAAATAATTATCCTTTCCAGAAAAATCGGATACGATAGCTCCTGCTTCTTTGGCAAGCAGGGCGCCAGCAGCAACATCCCATGGGTTTAAATACCATTCAAAAAAACCATCCAATCTTCCACATGCTACATAACAAATATCTACTGCGGCAGCTCCTATTCTTCTGATTCCGAGCGAGTGGGTAATAATTTCTTTTACTATTGATAAATGAATCTCTGCTTTATCAAATTTTGAAACAGAAAATCCTGTTGCAAATAGTGATGAAGATAAATTTTTATTTCTTGCAACAGTGATGATGTTATCATTTAAGTAGGCGCCATGGTTTTTAATAGCGTAAAAAATTTCATTGAGAGGAATATTATACACTACAGACAATTGCATATCATCTTTATGAGCCAACGCTACGCTGATAGCATAGCAAGGCAGGTGTCTTGTAAAATTGGTAGTGCCATCTAATGGGTCTATTATCCATTTCCATTCTTTAGTGGAATGTACTTGCGACTCTTCTGCAATGAAGCCAGCTTCGGGCATAAGCTGAGAAAGATGGTGTATGAGGTATTTTTCTGTTTCAATATCTACATAACTGACTAAATCAAAATGATCTTTGTGATGAATTTTATGGCTGTCAAAATGCTTACTTTCTTGAACTATAAACCTTCCAGCTTGCCTGACAATTTTCAAAACTTCATTTGCAAATTTTTTATCCAACATACTTATCTTTATGAGAATTTACTAAATTCCAATCGCATTCCTTTTTGTTTTTCATCAAACTTGCCACTATCATATACTAAATGGCCATTTACAAATGTTTTTTCAATACTGGATGAGAATGTGTGCCCTTCAAAAGGTGACCACCCACATTTGTATAACAATGACTCTTTTTTTACATTCGTTGGTTGATTGAAGTTGACAATAACTGCATCCGCAAAATAGCCCTCCTCAATATATCCTCTGTTTTTGATACAGAACATATCTGCTACATTGTGAGCGGTTTTTCTAACGATGGTTTCTAATGATAATTGCTTCTGATGATATAAATCAAAAAGAGCGAGCAAAGCATGCTGTACTAAAGGTCCTCCGCTGGGCGATTCTAATAGAGATTTGTTTTTTTCTTCTAATGTATGTGGAGCGTGATCAGTAGCGATAACATCAATTAAATCATGATTGATAGCATTGATAATTTGGTCACGGTCGTATTGTGTTTTGATAGCAGGATTCCACTTTATCTTATTACCCAACTTTTTGTAATTTTCATCTGTAAACCATAGATGATGAATGCATGCTTCGGCAGTAATGCGTTTTTCTTTCAGAGAGAGTTGGTTGGTAAATAAAGATAGTTCTTTGGCAGTAGAGATATGTAAGATATGTAAGCGGGAGTTGTATTTTTTAGCCAACTCTACGGCAAATTTAGATGACGCATAACAAGCATCTTCATTACGTATGATAGAATGAAAGTAAGGAGGTAAGTCAAATCCATATTCTTCTGTAATTTTATCTGATTTTTTTTTGATGATATTATCATCTTCACAATGCGTGGTAATAAGAGCATTACATTCAGAAAAAATTTGTTCCAGCGCTTTATGGTTATCTACTAGCAAGTTGCCGGTGGAAGATCCCATAAAAATTTTTACACCACAGATTTTTGAATAATCGGCTTTTTTCAATTCGTCTATATTGTCATTGGATGCTCCGAGATAAAATGAATAGTTGGCAAGTGATTTATTTTTTGCAATAATGTATTTTTTTTCTAGTTCTTCTATTGTAATGGCAGGAGGTTTTGTATTGGGCATTTCCATATAAGAAGTGATTCCGCCTGCCACAGCAGCCTTACTTTCAGTATAAATTTCTCCTTTATGAATAAGCCCTGGTTCTCTGAAATGGACCTGGTCATCCATCATTCCAGGTATGAGTATTTTATTTTCTCCATTTATTTCAATGGTTTTTTCCTGAATGTCGTCTATTATTTTTTCTATTCTTGAAATGTAGGGAGGCTCTATAAAAACATCATAACAATCGTAGTATCCATCACTTGCTACAAATATGTTCTTGATGAGATATTTTTTGTTCATTTTTTTGGCAAAGGTAAGGAAATTTGAAATTTGATAATTCTTTGAAAAGATAATTTATTATTCTATTTCTTTAGTCTCGCTATCAAATGGATGGAGTTATTTTGCATTACAAAAATTAAAATTGTGGGACAATTATTACATCCTACCACTACGACGAAGCAGCGAATCAGAAAAGAAATACGAATATCTCAAACAACTATCTGCTCGTTACCACATTAATGTAAAAACTATAGCTAAGTGTAAACAAAGAGATTGAGTAGAAGATTCACCATGCGGAGAAAACTTCTTTCAAATCAGGAACTGTGAAATAACTTTCTGCGTAAAATAAAACAACATAGTATAAGGCGAATTGACCATCATAGAGCGAATAGATGGAACATAATACATTTCTGGTATATCATTTTTCTTTTACAACCATGACAAAACGGAAACCTATGTAGGGTTTGGGAGTCCCGTCCCAAGACAGCTGGGCATCAACCTTGCAATATTCAGAATTATGTTTCCAGTCTCCTCCTTTTACGATTTTTTTTTCTTGAATCATTTCAGAAACATTACCACTCATATTATAAATGCCAATTGCATTTGGTTCAAAGGATTTGGTACTTTCTATTATATTTTGCGAATCATTCATAGAATCTTTTTCTGAAAGATAATTACCTGATATTTTTCCTTTCTTATTGGTTAAATTATTTCCTGTCCATCCATATTTTGAATTATTGTTTCCTGCTTTGGCTGCTGATGTCCATTCTTGTTCAGTTGGTAAGCGGAAAACCACTTTCTTAAATTTTCTTGCCGCGTCGTTATTATATTTTTTTGTCAACCATTCACAAAAAAGTTGTGCTGCTTCGTAACTAATATTAACCACAGGATAATTTTTAAAAGCAGGATGGTTATGGTAGTATGAAGCATGGGGTACGCTATAAGATTCCTTTTTTAGCCATTGTGTACTATCAACTTTTATTTTAAAATCATTTTTATACTCAGAAGAATGTAAGAAATCAGAATATCTTTTATTGCTTACTTCAAATTTATATATCTGTAGTGTATCATTTAATTTAGCAAAATATTTTTCGCTTAAATCTATTTGCGAATAAATAGGATTAATTAATCCTAAAAGAAAAAGTTGATATAATAAAGAGTTCTTCCATCCTACTCCGCAACAAGATATATAGTTTTTTTTCATAACGTTTCATTTTAATGGGTTATACTAATTTTTTATGATGGTAAATATAAACAAAAAATTTCCTTAGTCTGTAAGAGAATGGCTGTGTTTGTATTTAATTGATTGATTATCAAAGTAGGTTAAAATACATAAATGGGGGAAGGTTATTAACACAAACTATATTGCTATTAAAACCGCCACCTGTTTGAGGTGAGCATCATCGGCGCTGACAACAATGCGTTGCAAACCTACATGACGGAAGAGATGAACCTACGGAGAGTCCTGAGTTTACTTCGTCACTCTCTACTAAAATCTGTCGTTTTTTAGCATAGGACATAACAGATTGGGGCTTAGAGAAGTGGTAGAGATAAACGCACTACACTGTCTCCAGATAAAAAAGTTTTTAAAAAGTTACAAAGTTTCATTTTGCAATGTCCCTGCCATTTCCGGCAAGACATTTGTGGTGGGCAGCCGTTCTGTTTGTCGCTGTTACACGAACTCCATTAGTTTTTTCATTCTCCCTGGTTGTGCCCAGTTACAAGTCCCTTGCATTCTCAACGAACTTAAATAATCTTGTATGAGTGGATTCTTCAGTTTGTTTAAAATATCTTTCGCTTCATCAAGCGACTGTGTGCCGATGTAAGCATTCAAAGATTGGTTGCCTTGCCAACTGCCAAAATCTTTATCTGGCTGTAAAAGTTTCGGAGAAAAAACATTGTCTCCAAATGCTTTCCACATTATTTTGTAAGGGAGAAAGTTGTACCCGCCTACTCCCATCAATGCCCACCAAAAACCCTTGTTAATCCAAGTATTGATTAAAACTCCCTTTCGTTTTTGAAGTTGGGTTTTGTATCTGCATAAGTAATTGTAAAGTGATTCTTCTTCTTTCAGTGTAGAAAGAGCAAGCGGTTTTCCATTTTCAAAATGTGGAATGAGAATTACTTTTTCCGGCTTTGGTTTTTTTGCTGTCAAAGTTGAAGAAACTGTCAGGGGGAAAATATGTTTTGTGTTTATGACGATTTTGTCTCCTAATTTATTTTTAAGTTCAACTTTATCTTCTGCAACAAGCTTAAATGAATGAAAAAAGAAAATATCATTGGCTCCGCAGGTATTTATTCCTTGTCTCGGCTGACAATTTTTTGGCAGAACAATTTTTTGAAAATTGTCAAGACGACTTTCTAATTCTCCATTGTCAAAAACTGTAAGAGGGTCGGTTAAATTGAAAAGTGGTTTTGCTTTATGTGTATGCCACTGTCCGTTTTTAAGAATGTGATATTTGATAGGAAATATTTGCTTTTTGTTGCGATGAAATTGGGCGACTCCGTATCTCCCTAAAATATCTTCAAATATTTTATTTCCATTAAAATCCATTATGTCCTCAACGCAAAAATGAATCCCTTTCACTCTGTAATTTCTGAATTCTTGATTTGCTCCGTCATTCTGAAAAATGGAAAGCGGTAAAAAGAAAATCGCCTTTCCATTTTCTTTCAAATTGCTGTGAAGAACTTTTGCGAGAATAAGAGTTGCAATATCTGTTCGTGCGTTGCCAAGCAAAAGGTCTTTTTGATTTTTTACTAAACCGAATTCTAAAAACAAATGTTTGATTTTTTCTTTGTAGTTCTCATCCAAGTCAGTAAAATTCACCCATGGAGGATTACCGACAAGAAAATCTGCTCTAATTTCTTTTTCTTGAAAAAGAATATCTCCTTGAATAAAATTTGTTTTAGGGAACCCGATAGAATATTTTGATTTTATTCTTTCAAAAAATCCTTCGATGTATTTTGGATTTAATTCTATTCCGTAAAGACGAGATAATTTTTCTTGGTCTAATGCAATTCCATTTTCTTGTGCCAATGAAACAAAACATTCAATAAAAATTCCGTCACCTGCAGTCGGATCAAAAATTGTCGCTCCTTTTAACCACTCCTTGAAAAAATGTTTGGCAACAATTTTTTTTGCCCAAGAGAATGGTGTGAAGAAAGCACCAAATTTTTTCTTGTAATTATCCACGAGGGAAATGGAAGTGTGTGTATCCATTTATCTTAAATTCTATAATCGCATTCTTTCTTAACTCAGCATCTCGTCCAACTCTTTCGTAATGTTTAATTGCTTTATCACAAAAGATGTCAAAAAAATCTTTGTAAGGTCTTTTCCAATCCAACTCTTCCCAAATTTGCGAAAGCGTATATTCCATTCTCACTTGTCCCGTTCCTAAATTCTCAATTCGGTAAGTGTCGGGTGGAAAAGTGTGGAATGGTGCTACTCTGATGGATTCAATGTCTCGCAAATTTTTTCCTTCTTTGGCAAGATTGTGTCCGAACTCAATAATCATAAAAACACCTCTGTCATTGGCGAGATATTTCAAAAGATTGCTGACTGCACAAACGCCTCCATCGGAATATCTTTCCACGTCTAAATCCTTTGTTTTTATATCAAAGCCAACACAAATTCCTTCAACCTGAAATGCAAAGTCAAAAATTGTCCGCTTCCCAGGAATTGGTAAATATTTGTAACCAAGTTTAGTGCAAATATTTGTCCAATCAGTTTTGATTTTACTCTCAATGAAAGCGCCAAATGCTCGTGAGTCTTCTCGTTCAGAAATTCCAGATTGATACTCTGTAAAAAGTTTTTCAATTTCTTTCTGAACAGATTCGGAAAGTTGTATGAAATTGATTTTGTCCATGTTGCAAAGTTATAGAACTTATATCAATAGTTTATAATCTACTTTTGATATAAATAAGTCGCTTTCTACGCTGTCTAATTTTTTAATTATTGCTTTAATTGCTTCGTCCGATTGGTCAATGCCTATCCATTGTCTGCCGTTTATTTGTGCAGCTTTTAGTGTCGTCCCTGAACCTGCAAAACAGTCAAGTACAATACTATTTTCATTGGAAGAAGTTTTTACAATCAGGTCCAGCAAGCTAGGGTTTTTCTCTGTCGGATAAACAGGATATTGAGGGTCTTTGAACTCCCAAATATCTTGCATTCGTTTTCCTTCTTGTTCGTCAAAATAAATTTTCTTTCGTGGATTTCCGTTGTCGCTCCATTCAATTAAACCTTCACTATCCCATTGTTCCAGAATTTTCACATCACTTCTCCAGTGTCTGCCTTTTGGCGGTAAAATTCCTTTGAATGGTTTTACAGATTTTCCATTTTTAGTTTCACCAGGCGCGTGCAGTGGAATAGTCGTATAGTGTCTGCCGTTTTTGTCTTTTTTCGGAAAGAGTTTTAATTTGTCTGCTTCGGTATAAGTAATGATTGGTTCATTCCAAATTAAATTATCTGTCTTGGAATAAAAAAGAATGAGGTCTTTAATGTTGCCGTAACCTTTACGAGCAAAATTTTTTGGATTGCATTTTACTCGTGTTATGTCGTTGCGGAAATTTTCAATTCCGAAAATTTCGTCCATCATTACTTTTACATAATGTCCGATTTTGTAATCAATGTGCAAATAGATTGAACCTTTGTCTGACAAAAGCATTTTCAAAAGCACTAAACGCTCTCGTAAAAATTCAATGAAGTTTGCACCTTTCAAATTGTCTTTGTATGCAATCGTTCCATTACTGCTATTGCTGATTGTATTGGCTCTGCCTTCTGAAATTGTAAATGTATTGTTGGTTGCGAAAGGCGGGTCAATATAAATTAAATCAATTTTCCCTTTCAAGCTATGTTCTGTAACAAGAAATTTTAACGCTTGTAAATTGTCGCACTGAATAAGTAAATTTTTACTCTTGGAAACCTGACTGCCGTCAGGCAAGTTTTGCTGCGGATAGAGTTTAATATTGGGGATGCTGTCAAAAATTTCTTGCTCGTTTTTTTTATTTTTATAATGGAGTTTCATAGCAGTTTAGATTTGGTAAAGAAATTCACGCAGCACCAGACTGCTCATTATATTCAAGTCCTTATACTTGGTCGTAATATCTTTATACATCTTGTTGTTGCCTTTGATGTATAACACTCCGTCAAGGATTGCAACTTTGACCGCCTTAACATTTTTTGCTTTGACCGTGCTGATAGCGTCATTAAACTGTGCGTTCTGATGCCCGCCAAAGTCGGTAAGAAATTTTGCTTCTCCGATTACGTATTTTCCATTGAACCGCCCGATGAAATCAAGCCCTTTGGAATGTTTGTAATTGAGTTCGTCATACGCAAAATCCATCAACTGCTTGTCGCTACCG
>DAHXOV010000295.1 GCA_027364695.1 bacterium | reverse complement strand
ATACAACTAATTACCTCCTTGTTCCTGTGCCAATTTCTTCATCTCTCCATTAAATATCTCTTCAAACTTTTTCTTATCATAATCCAACTTCAATTTTGAATCGTTAGAAATTTTTTGGTCTATGTTATCAAATATTGATTTCTTTTCTGCCTCAATAGCTACCCAATAACTATATGAGCCATCCTGTTCCTGAAACACCTTTTCATCTTTTACACGAATATTAGCAATCGTCAAGTTGGTCACTTCTCTTGATAATTCTTCAAATTTGTTTTCATACTCCTGTTTGTTTCCTACGGTTCTTTGATTGGTGTATTGATCTGTTACTTTTTTAATCACCGTCTGAATGTTACTTGCCAGTTCTGATTTAGCATTGTTCATCGCTATTTTTTTAGCCGTAGCCAAATCAGGCGACTTTCCTATATTTTTTGCTCTGAAAAAGTCCTCATCTGTCCTGTACTCTTTTGAACTAAAAGGAAGAGAAATCTCCTTTGCACCTGTTTCTTTTTGAATAGGGGTCCCTTTCTTTGATTTGCAACTCACTGCCATCAATGATGTAGCAAGTATTGGTACTACGAATAATTTTACTGTTTTCATAACTTTAAGTTTAAGGTTTTTGTTGCAAATTAAAGAAACAAATCTCAAACCAAATAGAAAATATTAATGTTTTTTTTGAAATACCCCTAGAATTTCACTTTTACTTACAAAAATACTGTTAAAACAAACAGCAAAAATAAGATAAAATAGCGCATGGTAGAATATACTTTATTTATAAAATTACCCACATAATACGCAAACGGCAATGCTATCACAGAAACAATACATCTATCATAAAAAATATACATCAAAATATAATTTACAAACGACACCAACATCAATAAGAAAAAAACTACTGCCCAGCGCCTTTCTTTAGAAGAATAATGATAAACATCCCCTGCTTCCTTCATACCTGCTAATACACTCAATGCCACAATCAGCACAATGCCCAAATCACCCCATCGCCATCGCACTGTCATACTAAAATCCGATATTGACAAGCTTTGCCACCCATCAAACGAATGTGCTAAAACATCCCTCAAATAATCCAATGGATGCCCCTCCAAAAGCCATCCAATACTCACATAAAAATATACTGGTATCAAAAAACCCAGCATAAATATCACCCATGTTTTCCAATCTGCCACCAAAAATATATTAAGTATAAGCACAGGAACAATTAAAGCATAAAAAATATTTATTCCTATTAAAAAACCGCCCCCCAAAAAAGCCGCTAAATAAAACACCAGCATATTTATGCTCTTCTTCGTCTCCTGCGGCTGAATAAAATAAAATGAAATTAAAATAAAAAAATCGCCTAGCAAATAATGACTTATTCCATCAAAAAACCAAACTTTATTATTCAAAAGCAAATACACAAACGCATGCACCACTCCAAAAATACCCTTGTCTCTATTCGTAAAAATATTCTGTATCAACAATGCGTTACAAAACAATAAAATCCCATTCAAAAACACAGCCCCATAAGCTACCAATAAAAAAAAACTATCATCATACTGCCTTACCTCTCCCTCCTTCATTGTCTGCATCAAAATAACCGCCCCCAAAGACAGCAAATAAATAAACAATAAAAAAAACACCGATATCCCTTTCCATTTCCTCTTATACATCACATCGCAAAAAAACAAAAATTAATCTAAACATTACAACAAAATATTTTCAAAAACATCTCATCATACCTTACTGCTCTTCTTTAATCCACGCCTCTTTCAATACACCTCTCTGCTTCAATTCATTCAATTTATTCACAGCTACCAATTTATCTCCATACTGCCCTACACTCACCACATACA
>DAHXOV010000046.1 GCA_027364695.1 bacterium | reverse complement strand
GTTATAACTCTGTTTTATTTTCTTAAGCCAGCGGTGAGGGGGGGATTCGAACCCCCGGTATAGCTTTACAACTATACGACGGTTTAGCAAACCGTTGGTTTCAGCCACTCACCCACCTCACCAACTTTTACAAGTTTAATTGTTGGGTGCAAATGTAGAGTTTATTTGGCACATTTGAAAGTAGTTTATAGGTTTCTTTTCAGAAATACTTTGGTGCTATTTATCGTGTTCTTTGAACCATTCAATAACGGCAGGGGATAGCTCATTTTGCGATTTAGAGCCCACAAATACACCTATGTGCCCACCTTTGAATCCGTAGAGAGTCTTATCTTTGCTTCCCACTAAATCGTTCAATGGGATGGTAGATGCGGGGGGTACTAAATGATCTTCTGTAGCATAAATGTTTAATAATGGACAAGTAATATTTTTCAAATTGACTTTTTTTCCTTTGATAACTAATTCACCTTTGACTAATTTATTTTGTTGATATAATTCTTTCATGAATTGTCTAAAACATTCGCCTGCTTGTGCTGGGCTTTCATTAATCCACTTCTCCATTCTTAAAAAGTTGAGCAATTTGTCTTTGTCATCAATGATATTCACTAAGTTTTGTTGTTTTTGCAGTTTTATCATTGGCTTTAATATTTCAAAACCGATGTTGAGAAAATCTCCAGGTATCAAGCCGTGGTAACCAGCTACCAGGTTATCAAAATCCATGTTTTTGCTCCATCTGAATAGTAAGCCATCGTTAGTAGAAAAGTCAATAGGTGTAACATGCGGAATTAAATTTTTTACCTTTTCCTGATACAATGCTGTGTAAATGACTGACAATGTACCGCCTTGACAAATACTTAATAAATTAATTCTATTGTGTCCTGTTTCTTTACGGATGAAATCGACGCAATGGTCAATGTAATCAATATAATCATCGCAAGTCAAATAGCTGTCGGCTTTGGTAGGGAAACCCCAGTCAACTAAATACAAGTTAGTTCCGCCTTTGAGTAAATTTTTAATATATGACCTATTGGGCTGTAGATCCAGCATCTTATAGGTATTTACAAGGGCATATGTGATTAAAACGGGTGTTTTGATGGTCGGTGGTGTTTCTCTGTCATAATGATATAATACGAGTTTATCTTCTTTGTACACGGCAGTTTTAGGTGTTGTAGCAATATCTATGTCTTGAATATTTTTCAATACTTCTGCTCCTTTTATCATTTTTTCTGCTAATTCAATGACTTCTTTCATTTGATTGATATTTAATGATTCCATATATTTTAATTTTGATGGACAAAATAAGTAAATTTATTTGTGATGAGCAATGTACATATAATTTAATTTATACTTTTTCTGCCGATGGACTCATAGTGAAATCCAAGTTCTTCCATAAATTTTAAATCATAAATATTTCTGCCATCAAATATATTGGGTAATTGCATGGATATTTTCATTTTGTCAAAATCGGGCGTTCTGAACAATTGCCATTCTGTGCAAATTACGAGCGCATGTGCCTCTTTTAGAATTTCATAAGGGTCTTGTCCATAAATAATTTTATTTCCTCCTATGATTTTTTTGAAGTTGTTCATTGCTTCGGGATCATAGGCATATACTTTTGCACCTTCTTTTATTAATGTTTGAATAATATCTATAGCAGGGGCTTCTCTCACATCATCTGTATCGGGCTTAAATGCTAATCCCCACACAGCTATATTCAAATCTTTTAATGAATAATTGAAATGTTTTTTAAGTTTTTCAATAAGGATATTTTTTTGTATTCTGTTGACTTGCATCACCGCATTGAGTATTTTGAAGTCGTAATGGTACTCTGATGCAGTATGATGCAGCGCCATCACGTCTTTTGGGAAACAACTTCCTCCATAACCAACACCTGCAAATAAAAAGTGTTTTCCTATTCTATCATCACTGCCTATACCTATTCTTACCATATCTACATCGGCTTCTACCTTTTCACATAAGTTGGCGATTTCATTTATAAAAGATATTTTCATTGCTAAGAAAGCATTGGCAGCATATTTGGTTAGTTCGGCAGAACGTTCATCCATGAATATGATCAGATTGCCTTGTCTTACGAAGGGTTGGTATAGTTCTGACAAATTTTTTTTTGCTTTTTCGCTTTGTGTCCCTATTACAATCCTGTCTGGTTTCATAAAATCGTCCACTGCGAATCCCTCTCTCAAGAATTCAGGGTTAGAAACAATATCTATAAATGCTTTGTTTTTTTCTACAAATATTTTTTTGACCTTATCGGCTGTGCCCACTGGTACAGTGCTTTTTGTGATAATTATCTTGTAATCTTGTGTTATATCGGCTATCTGAGAAGAGACATTCAGAATATAAGATAAGTCGGCACTGCCATCTTCGCCGGGGGGTGTAGGTAAGGCAAGAAATATAATTTTTGCAAAATCAACTGCTTCTTTTAATTCGGTTGTAAAATTCAATCTGCCTGCTTTGATATTTCTTTGGAATAAATTATCCAAATGCGGTTCATAAATGGGCACAAGCCCTTTTTTCATTTTTTCTACTTTTTCTCTGTCTATATCTACACAAAGTACTTTGTTACCTGTTTCTGCGAGGCATGTACCTGTAACAAGCCCTACATATCCTGTACCAATGACTGCTATTTTTTTGCTCATATAATATTGTTTAGTTGAAAAATTCAAGAACTGTCGTTGTAATTTTTTGCAACATATTTTCATTCAGTTCTGTATGTATAGGCAAAGAAAGTACGGATTCGCAGAGTTGTTGGGTAACAGGAAAATCGTTTTCCTTATATCTATCGTCCCTATATGCTTTTTGTAAATGTAATGGAATGGGATAATAAATCATAGATGGCACAGTTTTATTCAGCATATATTCTGATAATTTATCTCGCTTGTTATTTTTGATTTGTAGTGTGTACTGGTGATATACATGAGTGGAATTGTTCTTTTTTTGTGGTATAATAAATTCTGACTGAGAATGAAATGTTTTGTCATAAAAAGCAGCTGCTTTTTGGCGAGCGGATATATATTCGTTTAAGTACTGGAGTTT
>DAHXOV010000283.1 GCA_027364695.1 bacterium | reverse complement strand
GTGCCTGCAATGAGTGGAAATGCAACGGGTATTACTGTAGCTGATTTTGGTACTTCATCGCGGGTGATTTTAATTCCTAGTATCATTTCAAAGGCTACAATAAAAATTAAAACAGATCCAGCGATGGCAAAGTCGGATAATTGAATACCAATTAAATCTAAGATAGAGGTACCTAAAAACAGAAATGCCATCATTATTCCCATTGATACCAAAGATGCTTTGAGGGCATCAATGTCACCCACTCGTTGTTTTAGAGAGATGATAACAGGAATGGAACCAGTGATATCTATTACTGCAAAGAGTATCGTGGTTACCTTTATTATTTCTATCCAATCAAAATACCAATGATTATTCATAATAATTCATTTTCAATGTTGGTGATAGCAGATTGAAATTCAGCGATGTCTTTATTTTTTTGTTTTTCTTTTGATAAGTAAAATCCTTTGTTCAGGATATTTAGCGATTCTTCTTTTTGGTTTAATTTATATAGTAAAAGCCCTAACTGATAGTAAGCAGGGGTGTATTGTTCATCTAATTCTATTGTTTTTTGAAATTGCTGTTGGGCGTGGGAAAGGTTGTTTTCGGATAAGTATTCTAATCCTAATACGTAATGCAAAAAAGCATCGTTTTTATTTTCTTGTAACATTTGTATGATTTGTTCTTTACGGGTGGTCATTGCATTGTGTATCATGCATTGAACTTATATTCTTTGAATGCTAAATTGTTGCAAAAATCGAATATCATTTTCAAAAAATAATCTTAAATCATTGATTCTATACTTTAACATTGCGATTCTTTCAATACCCATTCCAAAAGCGTAACCTGTATATTTCCGAGAGGATATGCCGCAGTTGTCCAATACCTTTGGATCTACCATGCCACAACCCAAAATTTCTACCCATCCAGTGTATTTTCATACAGGACAACCTGTCCCGCTGCATATAGTGCAGTTGACATCCACTTCTGCGCTTGGTTCTGTAAATGGGAAAAAACTTGGACGCAAACGAATTTGTGTGTTTTTTCCAAACATTTCTCTTGCAAAATAAAGTAAGGTAGCCTTTAAGTCAGAGAAAGAAACATTTTCATCTATGTATAATCCTTCTACTTGATGGAATTGACAGTGAGCGCGTGCACTAATGGTTTCATTTCTATACACTCTGCCAGGGCATATAATTCTAATGGGTGGTTCGTTGTTTTCCATTACCCGTATCTGAATACTAGAAGTTTGAGTGCGAAGCATCTTAGGGTCTTGTGTAATATCCTGCACATCCTCTTCCACATAAAAAGTATCTTGCATGTCTCTTGCAGGATGATCTGGAGGTGTATTCAATGCAGTAAAATTGTGCCAGTCGTCTTCTATTTCAGGTCCATCGCTTACTACAAATCCAATTCTTGACAATATATCAATTATTTCATTCTTAATTATGCTTAAAGGGTGTAGAGATGTTATTGAAATTAAATTCAATTCTAAAGTCAGGTCATCTTGTATATCTGGTTGGGTATTGTTTTCAAACAATGCTTTTTTTTCATCGAATGTGCTTTGTGCTTTTTGTTTCAGTTCATTAATAGATTTACCAAACTCTTTTTTCAATTCAATGTCAGCAATTGTTTTAAATTGGTCCATCAATATCTGTAAAATACCTTTTTTGCTTAACCATTTCAAACGAAATTGTTCTAATGAGTGTGCATCTTTTATTTGTTCGCCTTGTAATTCAGATAAATAATTTGCAATTTTGTTTTTCATAAAGTCGTGTCAATTGGGATGGGCAAAGGTAGATAAATTTTTTTGGATAGGCTTTTTAATCTTTGCGGTTAAGATCCATGTTTTTTTTTCTCAAAATTATCAGTCTTTTGAGGTAAAAGATGGGGATACTATTAATATTATTGATAGGAATGGATTGAAACAGGGAATATGGAGAACTTTTTGGAGTAATGGAGATTTAAAAAGCGAAACACATTATTTAGATAATAAAAAGAGTGGATTAGAAATTATGTTTTATGATTATCCTGATTGTCCTGAACAGGAAGTATATTACAAAAATGACACATTAGACGGTACTCTGATAAGATATTCTAAAAGATGTAAAAAAAACTTTGAGGAAAATTATGTATTAGGTAAAAAAGAAGGATGGGAAATAGAATACTATGATAATGGAATAAAAAAAGCAGAAGGGTATTATAAAAGTGGGGCATTGGATGGATTTTACAAGGTGTATGATAAAAAAGGAAAATTTACTTATCAAACAAGAATTGTAAGCACGGAATATAATTTAACTCCTAACCCGTCAGACACAGCGCAAAATATTGTATATAAAGTAATGAGTAGAAATAAAAATAAATGGAAAAAAGAACTTATTGTCATGGACATTACAGGAAGTATGTATCCTTATGCACAGCAGGTTGCCACATGGTTAGAATTACATTTTTGCACTGACAGCACACAGCAATACTTTGTTTTTTTTAATGATGGTGATAGAAAACCCGATGCCGCGAAAAAAATAGGTGTAACAGGTGGTACTTATTTTACTGCTGCCAAAAGAACGAGTGATATTATTAAAACGATGGAATTGGCTATTAGAAACGGTGAAGGTGGAGATGCACAAGAAAATGTAATAGAAGCTATTTTGTATGGATTAAAAAAGATAAAAGATATTGAACAGATTGTTTTAATAGCGGATAATTGGGCACCCGCAAGGGATATTAGTTTACTTTCTAAAATAAAAATACCGGTGCATATTATTTTATGTGGCGTAACAAGTGGTATGAAAATCAATGCTGACTATTTAAATATAGCATACAAGACAAGAGGGTCATTACATACAATAGAAGAAGATATTTACTTTTTAATTCAAAATAAAAACAATGAGTTTTTTATTAATGGTAATTTATATAAAATAAAGAATGGAAAGTTTGACTGAAAGGGCTCATTTATTCTTCCTCATAAAATACTCTTAGTACGGCACTGTCTCTTAAAAAATCAATTCTTTCAATTTCAATTTTTTTGATATTGTATCCAAGGCGGTTCTTTAAATCGTTCAGAAGTTGTTCTTTATTTTCTAGCTTTAGCATTTCTATATTATCGTAATATACAATTTTGGAATTTTCACTTTTAATTAATAAATTCGATTCTAAAACATAAACGGGGATTAAAATAATTATATTGTAGAAGGTAATTTCTTCCCAGCTGCCTTTTGCGATAGCAGACAATAATCCAAGAGCAATGACTATGAATAAGTAAGTAAGATTTTTGATAGAGATGTCTTCGGATCTGTATCTCATTATTCCAAATACGGCAAAGAGCCCAAATGCTGCGCCTAATGATAAATCTACCTTGTTTAACAGGTAAGTAACTAAAAATATAACGAGGTTGAATACTATAAAAGTCAAAAAGAATGCCTTGTTTTTATATCTTGGATAATAAATCAATCGCATCAATATAAAAAGAGAAAGAGAATCAATGACTAAACGAATGATAAATTTCATTGTAATTTTATTAAACCAGTTGCCGCTGTTTTTAATGATTTCGTCTTGGTTGTCTTGTACTACATTAGTAATATTTACTAGTGTGTCTTGTAATGTTTGTAAAATAAATGCAATTATCATAAGTTAAAATTTATTTTTTCAAAATATCTGAGTTTAGGTAAAAAATTATTTTTTTTGATATTGGGCGAGATTAATGTCATCCCTGTAC
>DAHXOV010000279.1 GCA_027364695.1 bacterium | reverse complement strand
CTTAAAAATTTTGCATACGAACTCAATTACCCTGTTGCTTACAATATATCTTTGGAAACCAATGAATACTACGATAAAGCAATGGATATTTTTCTTGATGAAATTCAATCAAAAAGTAGCGAAAGTTTTCAATGGATATTTAATTATATTAAAGAACAAAAGAACTATAAGGAGACCTATAAGATAACGGAACTTATTCATCAGATTCAGAAAATACTCAAAAATTTTGTGGAAAAAGAGTCAAGCAATGAAGTCATAGAAAAATTAAAGGAAAAAATAAATTCATTAGATGAAAATAAATTAGATAGAATATACAAAAAACATCATGAAAATATAAAAATAAAAATTCAAGCATTCGACGAAAAAATTAGAAATGACATTGTCAAGTTGGGACAAAAGTATTATTTCGTTGATAAGGTGGAAAAGCAACTTGTAAAGGAAAAAGACTCAAGAATAAATGGCAACAGATTGAAAACTATCAGTAGTATTTAGCACACAAGTTCGCCTTACAGACAATTTTTAAAAACTATTAAAGAAAATAAATGGGAGATAAATTTTTTTATTGAAGCTAATAATTCATATACAGAGACAGATAAGAAATCAGATGAACAGGCAATTAAAAGTATATATGAAAATAATAAAGAAGAAGCAATAAAACTTGAAAAATATGAAGATGAGCTGAACACACTCAAAGTCATGAAAGATAAAATCACTATTACTAAAATTGCTTTGAAATTATTTGAAATACTGGACCCTTTAAAAAAAGAAGACAATATAGTGTTTTTTTCTGATTTTACAAGAGAAATAAATAGAGTTATACTCAATGAAGATAATGTAGATTTTATTTTTGAAAAAATTGGTACAAGATATAGAAACTTTTTAATTGATGAATTTCAAGATACATCTAAACTACAGTTTCACAATTTGCTCCCGCTCATACACAACGCAATGGCAGAAAATAATGCCAACTTTATAGTAGGCGACCCAAAGCAATCTGTTTATAGATGGCGAAACGCTGACGTAAATCAATTTATTGAACTCTTTACAAACAAGAATATCTCATTAGATAAACTGAAACAAGACTGGGAAAAATTCAAACCATTAATTTCAAATATTTCACTTTCCTCTAACTATCGGAGCGGTAAAGAAATTGTAGAGTTTAATAATAGGATATTTAAAGATCTGAAATATTCAGATGAAAAATATTCTTATCCATTGATTGAAAAAGTATATAAAAATGCTGAGCAAACAGTGCAATTAAAAAACTCTGCTTATGTTGAAGTCGTTGAATATAATTGTGGTAATAGTTTATTCAATAACTCTGAAAAAAGATTAAAACAATTCGCTGATGATTTAATAGAAAAGATAAATGAATGTATAGAAAATGGTTTTCAACAAAAAGATATTTGCGTTCTATTACGTAAGAACAATGACATTCAAAAAATTATTCAATCAGCAGGGCATAGAAAATTAAACAATGGTGAGGTACTCAATTTTATATCCCCCGAAAGTATTAGTATTTATCAATCAGAAGAGCTGTCTTTTTTAGTGTCTTTTATGGAATTGTTAGTTGATAATAAAAACAGCATTGCTTCAGCCGTATGTTGGAATCATATAAGTAAAACTAACTACAAAGAAACTAAAAATTTCTATGCAGAATATATTCAAAAAGAAGATTTTAAATCACTCTTTTCCGTAAACAACTTGGTAAAATATGATCTTTGCCAAATTTGCCTGCTTGCTATTCATTACTTTAATATTGAAATGAATGCATATGTACAAAAGTTCATAGACATCGTTAATAAATTTACTCATCAATACGCAATGAGAGGAAATACCATAGAAAATTTTCTGCAGTTTTGGAAAAAAAACAAAAATAGTTTCACACTCACACTGAATAAAGATATCAATGCCACCAAAATCATGACCATTCACAAAAGCAAAGGCTTAGAATTTCCCGTAGTGATGACCTATCTTAATTTTTATAATAGAGGTGATAGTTATTGGCATTTTATACATGATAACTTTGAAATAAAAATTCCACCATGCGATATAGCTTCTGATACATCAGATATAATTAAGGATTTTCAAAATTTCTATTTGTATTTGAATACGGAAGAAATTGGCAAAACAAGTCCTGAAAAAGCGCTATCCTTATTGGAACTGGAACATCTTGAAAATATTAACTTGATTTATGTAGCATTGACACGTGCTATGAATAGAATGTATGTGTTTGCTGATCATAACAACTCAAGAGATGCAAGTAAGTATTATGATAAAATCCTTCGTCCAAAATTAAAAGCAGAAGATAAAAATGAGAATGAAACAGCTCAAACAACTATCTGTTCAATGGGAAATAAAAAAATAAAATACAGCGAAAGTAAAAAAAATGAAGAGGCAAAAAACATTGATATAAGCAACGAAAAATTAAAATATAACCATCATCTTTTTTTAGCCAACAATGCCAATCCTTATTCTGATGAAAATATAGACTTGGGTATTAAAATACATAGAATACTAGAACATCTCAACAGTAACAACATAGAATCAGCTGTTCAAAAAGCATTAGCAAAAGGAATTATCAGTGAAGAGGAAAAAGAACGGTTTATTCAAACCATTCAACCGCTTGTAGAACATCACGAACTAAAAGAATATTTTAATTTAAATAATATCAAAGATATTCTAAATGAATCAGATATCTTCGTAGAGGATAAAACATATCGCCCCGATAAAATCATTCACACAAAAAACAATCAGGTGATTGTATTAGAATTTAAAACAGGCAAAGAATTAGAAAGATATCAAAGACAAATAAAGCACTACTTACAAATTATCCGAGAAATTTATCCTAAAAAAAGTGTAAAAGGCTTTTTGATATATTTAAAACAAGATGCATTAGCAGTACAATCTATTCAATAAGTAATTTTATTTCTTTTTACCTATCATAACAATGATTTTCATAGCCTTATTTTTGTTGCTTTACGATTCATTAAATAAAAAGTTATCTTCACATCAATTTTTTTTCCTTGTGATTACTTTTTTTGCAGATTCTACAATATCTGTTACCTCCAAATGATATTTTTTCATTAGTTCGTCGGGCTTGCCACTTTCACCAAAACTATCATTAACAGCCACAAACCCCTGTGGTACAGGATAGATAGTAGATAAGAACCCTGCGATGCTTTCACCCATTCCACCCAACTTATTGTGTTCCTCTGCACTCACTATACATTTAGTTTTCATGACAGATTTTAATATCGCTTCTTTGTCCAATGGTTTGATGGTATGTATGTTTATCACTTCTGCTGTGATCCCTTCATTTTTCAGTATTTCACATGCTTGTAGTGATTTATACACTAAATGACCTGTTGCGAAGATAGACACATCATTACCTTCTGTGAGTATCTTTGCTTTTCCAATAATAAACGATTCATTTGGATTCGTAAAATTAGGAACAGCAGGTCGTCCAAATCTTAAATATACTGGTCCCTTGTACTTGACTATTGCGTGTACTGCATTTTTTGTTTGATTAAAGTCGCAAGTATTAACAACGGTCATTCCTGGTAGCATTTTCATCAGTCCTATATCTTCTAATATCTGATGTGTGGCACCATCTTCTCCAAGTGTGAGCCCTGCATGAGAAGCACATATTTTCACATTTTTATTAGAATAGACAATGGACTGGCGAATTTGATCATATACTCTACCTGTACTAAAATTTGCAAAAGTACCTGTAAATGGAATTTTTTCACCGATGGTTAATCCTGCCGCAATGCCCATCATGTTAGCTTCTGCAATACCCACTTGAATGAACCTGTGAGGAAATGCTTTGGCAAAAGCATCCATTTTCAGTGATTCTGTAAGATCTGCACACAGTGCTACCACATCCTCATTTTCTCTTCCTGTTTCTAATAATCCCTCTCCAAATCCGGCTCTCGTTTCTTTTCTTTCAGAAAAATTCCAAGACATATTTATTTTTGTGCCACAAAAGTAAGTTTAATTTTATGAGCAAAATATTGTTTTTACCCCACATCAAAGAAATATTATGCACAAAAAATAGTGTATTTTTGAACCAGTTTCCATAGATTGAAAATTATTACTCATATATCCGTTCTGCTTACATTTTTCTTTTTTAATAAAACGGAAGCGCTGTACTCATATCCACCTGATAAAAATCCCATTCGTTTTTCAAAATTTAATGTCGCCATTTTATTGCAAAAATATTCTTTCAATGCATTTCATTCAAGAAATATTAATTCAGGCATTTCTTATTTGTTGGCTTATCATCAGGAATTTACACTAGATAAATCAAGACAGAAAAATTTCTTCAGCATAGGCATTGAATACCTTTATCACTCATTTAGTTTTGACTCGTATTATTTCAAAAATGATAGTGTTCAATTATACAATGGAAAAATGGATTACAATTATCTTGTTAGGATGAATGAAACAGGTTTTCCATTATTATATAAACATAATTTCTCAAGGGAAAATAATGATATGAGTGGGATTATATTATCAGTAGGTTATGTATATAGAGTGATGTTGCCAGCTTCTGTTTTTGTAAGATACAAAGGAATAAAGCAGGAAAACATTACCATTCGCCCTACATTCAAAGTTCCTGTATTAAGCAAATATGCTAATTCCTATGCTCATTGGAGTATTGGTTATCAAAAAAATAATCCCGCAGGAAAAATGAAAATGTATTTTGAAATATACATTAGATACGGTTTTTCACCTTTTTTAATTCAAACCAATTATTCTGCCAATTCACTCTACTTTGGCAATTATTTTATAGGTGCTAACATTGGAATAAAATGGAAAAATTAGTTGAATCTGACTCTATATATTTCTTCTAATTCACTATAAAATTTTTCTCCAAATGCCTTCATTAAGGGTTCTTTTAAGAAACGGAATATTGGTATTTTATTGTTTTTTAATGCCGCTTTACAAATATTCCATTCGTGATATTTCAAATATACAAAACTATTTTTATATTCTACTCTGATAGGGTACAAATGGCATGATATTGGTTTTTGCCAGTTTATTTTTTTATCTCTAAATGCTTTCTCTATTGCACAAAAAGCAATATTATTTTCAAATACTGCGTATGCACAAGGTCCTTTTTTATTCATCAGTGTGGTCGTCCAGTCTCCATCTTCGTCTTTTACATATAATCCTTTCTGTTCCAGAATTTTCTGATTTTTTGTGGGCAAATAATGTTGAATTTTTGGATAAAACTTTTCTAATCTTTCTGTCTCAGCCTCTTCCAGTGGCGCTCCACTTTCGCCTTCTACACAACATGCTCCTAAACATTTCTCCAAATGACAACAAAAAGAAGTAGTAAAGATACACTCTTCTACATATATATTTCCAATTAGAATCACTGGATTCTGTTAATAGTATAATTGATGAGCAATTGCATACTTTCTCGGGCTTTTGATGATGGAAATGTTTGTAACAACTCAATGGACTTATCGTGATACTCTTTCATTTTTTTTTCAGCATATTCAATTCCACCTGTTTCTGTTACTTTGCTTACCATCCATTTTATTTTGTCTGCATCTTCATTATGATTTTTGAATACACCTATCATTTTCTTTTTATCAGAATGACTTACTTTTTGTAATGCATAAATAACGGGCAATGTTATTTTCTGTTCCTGGATGTCTATTCCTGTTGGTTTGCCTGTAATAATAGATGGCGTATAATCTAACAGATCATCTTTTATTTGAAATGCAATACCAATAAGATATCCAAGCTGTTTCACTTGTTCAATGATTGTTTTATTTTCATTTACAGATGCTGCTCCAGCTGCACAGCACGCAGCTATGAGAGAAGCTGTTTTTTTAGTTATAATATCATCATACACATCTTCTGTAATATCTAATTTTCTTGATTTATCCAATTGCAAAAGTTCTCCTTCGCTCATTTCTTTTACTGCATTAGAAACAATTTCTAATATATGATATGTCTTATTTTGTACCGCTAGCAGCAATCCTTTAGCAAGTAAAAAATCTCCCACCAAAACAGTGGCTTTACTTTTCCAAAGAGCATACACACTAAAAAATCCTCTTCTTTCATTACTATTATCTACTACATCGTCGTGCAGCAAAGTAGCAGTATGCAATAATTCTATCAATGCGGCAGCATAATGTGTAGCATCCGTTACATTCCCAAACATATTGGCAGAGAGGAACACTAATAAAGGACGGATTTGCTTGCCTTTTCTTTTGATGACATACTTTGTAATTTTATTGAGCAAATAAACTTCACTATATACCGCTTGTTCAAATTTTCTCTCAAATTCATTTAAATACGGCTCAACGGGGTTTCTAATATGTTGTATTATCTCTGACAAAACGGCTGCAAGATAAGAAAAGAAACAGTGAACAAAAAATTTGTGGCAGTGATAAAAAGGGTGCTAACATTAGACACTAAAAAGTACATTTTTATTTGCTAATTGCCCGCACGCCGCATCTATATCCTCACCACGACTTCTTCTTACAGTTACTATCATTTTATTCTTTTCTAAATGTTGTACAAAATGATTTAACCGCTCTTTTGTCGTTTTCTTAAAAGGGACATGATCTATAGGATTATATTCTATTAAATTTACTTTTGATTTGACCTTTCTGCAAAAATTTATCAATGCATTAGCGTCCTCTATACGGTCATTCAATTCATATAACATCACATATTCTAAGGTTGGTCTGTTGCCAGTTTTTTCGTAAAAATAATTGAGGGCATTGACAAGCATGTCTATATGGTTGCTTTCACTTATACTCATTATTTGTTTTCTTTTTTCTTCAATGGCTGAGTGCAAAGAAAGAGCCAAATTAAATTTTACATACTGGTCAGCCATCTTGACGATCATTTTTGCAATACCTGATGTAGATACAGTTATTCTTTGGGGGCTTATACCCATTCCTTTTGGTGAAGTAATCATTTCAATGCTTTTCATCACATTTGTATAATTCAGCAATGGCTCTCCCATGCCCATATATACAATATTGGTGAGAGGCAGATGATATTTTTCGTAGGCTAATTTTTTAATGAAATATACCTGCTGATAAATTTCCTGATAATCTAGATTTCGCTTTCTTTTCAGTTGGGCAGTAGCACAAAACTTACAATCCAGGCTGCATCCTACTTGTGAGGATACACAGGCAGTAGATCTTGTTTGAGTGGGTATCAATACGCTCTCCACTATGTTTTTATCAAATAATCTAATGGCGCATTTGATAGTCCTGTCTTTGCTAACCTGAATATGATGGGAAACGATCTGTTTAATTTCAAAATTTTCAGATAATTTTTCTCTTAATGCTTTTGGAATATCTGTCATTTCCTCAAAAGAAGCTATATTTTTTATCCACAACCAATCATATATTTGTTGGGCTCTGTATTTGGATAATTGATTATCCAGTACCCAGTCCTGAATCTGTTCAAAATTTAAATGCCTAATATCTGATTTGTTCATATACTTCTTAAATAACACTTAATGCTTGATCTATATCTGCAATCAAGTCCTCTGCATTTTCAATACCAATAGATAAGCGAATCATATTTTCTGTAATGCCATACATTTGCTTTTCTTTTGTGGGCACGCTGACATGGGTCATCGTTGCAGGGTGTTCTGCCAGTGATTCAGTACTACCCAAACTCACTGCCAAATGAATCAGTTTCAGATGATTTAAAAATCTGAATGCTTGTTTTTCTTTTCCTTTAATATAAAAACTGAGCATTGCTCCTGGCGACAGACATTGTTTTTTGAAAATTTGATACTGTGGGTCTTTTTTGTTTAATAATCCTAAATACAATACTTTTTCTACTTTTGGATGATGATTTAAATACCTTGCTATTTTCATTGCATTGTCCGTTTGTTGTTGCATACGTACTTTCAATGTTTCCAAACTTCTTAATAACAACCATCCTGTCCATGGTCCTGCCATGTTACCAAGGAAGGATCGCAAAGTTTTTATTCTTTGGATATATTTTTTCTTTCCAATGCATGCGCCTGCTATCAAGTCGCTATGTCCTCCAATATATTTAGTAGCGGAGTATAATACCAAATCAGCGCCATATTTAATTGGATGTTGCCACAGCGGACCTAAATAAGTATTATCTACGGCAACTACTACCTCGTTTTTTTTTGTAGAAAAATAATCTGCAATATCCCTGCACATCTGAATGTTTATCAATGTATTGGTGGGATTAGAAGGGGTTTCTATATATATAAGTTTTAAACGGTCTTTGTTTCCTGATTTTTCAATAAGATGAATAATATCTTTTCTTGAATGGTGATGATTGAACTGAATACCTTGTATATTAAACTTATTTAATACATGATTGATAAAGTGTTCCGTACCTCCATATAGTGGGGCACTATATAAAAAAATATCTCCTGGGTTTAAGAACTCAAAAAATATTGTACTGATAGCTGCCATTCCACTTTCAAATACAACAGCGGCATCTGCTTCATCCCACAGCGTTAATCTATCTTCTAGAATCTCTATATCAGGGTTATTTAAGCGACTATAAATAAGTCCTATTTCTTCTTTTGGCTTCTTTTTTCTTTGACCGTAAGCCAGTTCAAAAAATGCTTTACCTTCTTCTGCCGTGTGAAACACAAATGTAGAGGTTTGATATATTGGACATTTGATAGCACCTACCGATAGTTCGGGTTTATATCCATAAGACATTATCATAGATTCAGGATGATATTGTTTGATTGCAGATTTTTGTTTTTTTGATTTTTTCATATCCTTCTGCTTTTGAAATTGTGAATAGAAAATTTGAATATATTTATTTTCTTTTTTTTGCATTAAATTTCTTTCTTTATCTGTTTTGTCTTTATATCCACATAAATGTAAAACACCGTGAACAATAACTCTTAGGATTTCTTCTTCATAACTCACCTTTAGCCGCTTTGCATTTTCTTTAACTCGTTGTGTGCTGATAAATATCTCTCCTTGTATTTGCTTGTTTTCTGAATAATCAAAGGTAATAATATCTGTGTAAGAATCGTGATTCAAGAATTTTTTATTGATTTCAAGTAACTTTTCATCATCTGTAAAATTAAAAGCAACTTGATATGGCTTATATTTTTCGTTTTGTACAGTATTCTTTACCCATTCTTTTAATACTTCTTTTCTGTAAGCTAGTTTTGCTTCTTCAAATGAATTAAAAATTATTTTATTCATGCCTCTATATCTACTTCTGTTGTTGAGAAAAATGCTTTAATAATATCTTATTTTGTTCTATAATAGCCATAGACTTGTAGTATTCTTTAATATAATTTTGACTTAATAATATCAGGTATTTTAACCTGCTATTTACATTTGTATCCTGTATTTCTATGTACTTTGCAAGTGTGTCGTGTTCTGCAATAATAGATGGCAGAAACATCTGAATACTATCCATCGCATCCAGTGCTCTTTTGTAATTAGAATAAATATCTTCATATAATGCACTGTCTTGCTGTGATAAAGTATCTTTCAATAAAAAATATTCTTTTTCCTGTTTAGGAAGGCAACTTAATTCTGTTATTTGACAGTGTAAAACTGTATATAAACTATCTTGTTGTCTTTTTTGCCCTAAATTATTTTCTTTACAAGACGATGCAAACAATGTCCAGAACAACAATAAAAAGAAACATTTCATAGTGCGAAAATAACGATTATTTTATCTTCATGATTGGATAAACATTACAAATATTTCTGAATGAATAGTATTTATCCTCTCTTTCTCCCCCTTTTTTTTTCTTTTTCATTTTGTAATATATACTCGCGTATAGGCCAGTTTTCAGGGTGTTGTATGTGCTCGTCTTTTTCTAATAATTCTGCAGCAGCTTCTCTTGCGGCTTTAAGTAGCGAAAAATCAGTAGTAAGATCTGCTATCTTAAAGTTCATTATTCCGCTTTGCCTTGTGCCTGCCAGTTCGCCAGGTCCTCTTAGTTTTAAATCTACCTCGCTGATTTCAAACCCATCAGAGGTTCTTACCATTGTATCAATTCGTATTTTAGCATCTTCACTGAGATGATTATTAGTAAGCAATATACAATATGATTTTTCAGACCCACGACCTACTCTTCCTCTCAGTTGATGTAGCTGAGAAAGCCCAAATCTATTTGCATTTTCAATTACCATCATGCTTGCATTAGGGACATCTACGCCCACTTCTATTACGGTGGTAGCTACCATAATTTGTGCTTCTCCTTTGTAAAAGGCATGCATAGCTGCGTCTTTTTCTTCATTACTCATTTTACCATGCACCTTCACTAAAATATAGTCAGAAAAAAATTTTTTCAATTCTTCATAGCCTTTCTCTAAATTTTCTAAGTCCATCTTTTCACTTTCTTGTATCAATGGAAAAACAAAATAGGCTTGTCTTCCTGTATCTATCTGTTCTTTTACAAAACACAATACATCCAAGTTTTTGCTATAATATCTGTGGGCAGTAACGACGGGCTTTCTATTGGGGGGTAGTTCATCTAAAACAGAAACGTCTAAATCGCCATAGATAGTCATAGCCAATGTTCTTGGAATAGGTGTAGCGGTCATTACCAATACATGTGGTGGAATAGCTTCTTTTAATTGAATTTTAGCTCTTTGTGCTACACCAAATCGGTGTTGTTCATCTATAATGACTAAACCAAGTTTTTTAAATTGCACATTATCCTCAATCAAGGCGTGTGTGCCAATTAAAAAGTTTAACTCTCCTGACAATAGTTGTTCATGTATTATTTTTCTTTCTTTTTGTGCTGTGGCACCGGTAAGTAAATGGACATTTACGGGTAATGGATGAAGTAATTTAGAAATAGTAAAGAAATGCTGTTGTGCGAGAATTTCTGTAGGCGCCATCATGGCTACCTGATATTTGTTGTCAATAGCAAATAATGCTGAAAATACTGCAACAATGGTCTTTCCACTGCCTACATCTCCCTGCAATAATCTGTTCATTTGCTTTCCTGTCTTTGTATCATTGCGTATTTCTTTAATCACTCTTTTCTGCGCATTGGTTAGTTCAAAAGGTAAGCACTGGTGATAAAATTCATTAAATAACTCGCCTACATTTTGAAAAACAAAGCCCTTGTTTTGTTTCATTTTCTTATGCTGACGAGCAATGTCTAATTGAGCAAAAAATAGCTCTTCAAACTTCAGTCTATTTACTGATGGATGAATCTGTTCTTCGTTATCAGGTAAATGAATCCATTTGTATGCATCTTGTCTGCTGATAAGTTGATTTTTTATAAGAATCTCATGAGATAAATTTTCTGCTATTTGAAGTTGGGGATATGCCTGATAGATATTAAATATCCACTTTCTGATATTCTCACTGTCTATTTTCCACTTAGATTTTTTCAATCGCTCAGTAATATTATACACGCCACACCATCTTGCTTTAAATTGAATGGCATCTTCTGTAGCTTCCTCAATCTCAGGATGTAGTATATTGTAAGTATCTCTGAATTGATTCACCTTTCCATAAACCAGATAATTTTTTCCTGTTCTTAAAAATTTAGATAACCACTTAATGCCATTAAAAAAAACCAATTCAATGCTTCCCGAAGCATCCTTTATCTTTGCAATTAAAACATTTCTGTTCCCAAATTTATCTGTTTTTATATCCGTAATATATCCCTTAATTTGTATATAATTTATTGTGAAATTGATGGATTCAATAGAATGAATAGCAGATCTGTTTTCATATCTGAATGGAAAATAATTCAATAAGTCAAAGACAGAGAATATCTTTAATTCTTCATTCAAAATTTTTGCTTTGTCAGGTCCTATACCTTTTACATAAGCAATATCTTGGTATAAAATATCTTTGTATTTCACTAATGAAAAATAATGCCGCTAATTTTAAAAAAATAAGATACTCCGCAAAACATAAAACATTCACATTAATTTAGCATAAATAATTATTACTTTTGCCACAAAAAATATGTCAAATCAGGAAGGCAGGCAGATTATTTTCAGCATGGTCAATGTGAGTAAAATTCACCCCCCTAACAAGCAAGTATTATCAGATATTTATTTATCATTCTATTATGGTGCAAAAATAGGTGTTTTGGGTTTGAATGGAGCAGGAAAATCTACCCTGCTTCGGATTATTGCAGGCATTGATAAGGATTATATCGGCGAAGTACACTATACACCAGGATATACAGTTGGAATGTTAGAACAAGAGCCTCAATTAGATGAAAATAAAACGGTCATTGAAGTGGTCAGAGAAGGCGTGCAGAATTATGTGGATATACTAGAAAAATACGAGGAAGTAAATCACCAGTTTGCCGATGAAGAAGTAATGAATAACCCTGATAAGATGGATAAACTCATCAACTTACAAGCAGCATTGCAAGAAAAAATAGACCAATATGATTTATGGAATTTAGACAACAGTTTAGAGAAAGCCATGGATGCTTTGCGTTGTCCTGATGCTGATACACCAATCAAAATACTCTCTGGCGGAGAAAGAAGAAGGGTAGCTCTTTGCAGATTATTATTACAAGCGCCCGATATTTTACTATTGGATGAGCCCACCAATCACCTGGATGCAGAAAGTGTAGAATGGCTGGAGCAACATTTAAAAAATTACAAGGGAACTGTCATTGCCGTTACTCATGACCGTTATTTTTTAGACAATGTAGCAGGATGGATATTAGAGTTAGATAGAGGCGAAGGTATTCCGTGGAAAGGAAATTACACCAACTGGTTAGAACAAAAACAAGAACGATTGAGACAAGAGGAAAAACAGGAAAGCAGAAGATTAAAAACACTTGAAAGAGAGTTAGAATGGGTACGGGCAGGTATAAAAGGCAGAGGAGTTAAACAAAAAGCCCGCTTACAAAATTATGAAAAACTGCTCAACGAAGATGTGAAAGCAAAAGAAGAAAAATTAGAAATTTTTATTCCCAATGGTCCCCGCCTTGGTAATGATGTTATTGAAGCCATCCATTTAACGAAAGTATATGGAGACAAGGTACTGTTTGAAAATATAAGTTTTAAGCTACCACCTGCTGGTATAGTAGGAATTATAGGTCCTAACGGTGTAGGAAAGACAACCCTCTTCAAAATCATTATGGGGCAAGAAAAACCTACATCGGGTGAGATTAAGATAGGCCCTACTGTAAAAATATCTTATGTTGATCAAACGCATAAAGCCATAGATGCCGAAAAAACTGTTTTTGAAGTAGTGAGTGGGGGATTAGATAACCTTCTGTTTGAAGGCAGAGCCATCAATGCCCGTGCTTATTTAGGACGGTTTAACTTTACAGGTGCAGACCAAGGCAAAAAATGTGGGGTGCTTTCAGGAGGAGAAAGGAATCGTTTACATTTGGCAATTGCTCTCAAAGAAGGAGGAAATGTACTTTTGTTAGATGAGCCAACCAATGATTTAGATGTGAATACTTTGCGAGCCTTGGAAGAAGGGCTGCTTAACTTTGCAGGTTGTGCTGTTATCATC
>DAHXOV010000151.1 GCA_027364695.1 bacterium | reverse complement strand
CATTTGCACCAGGGTTAGCCATTATGATCTTAGTATTTGCTTTTATGCTCGTAGGCAATGGACTAAGAGACGCACTTGACTCCCGACTATCTGAAGAAACAACTCCATTTATACAATAAACATACAAACAATGAAACAGCCATTTTCTGCCACAGAAGAAAATTATATTAAAGCCATCTACATCCTTTCATACGAAATAAAAACCAACAATAAAGTAGGAACAAAAGACATTGCCACTATTCTAAAAGTACAACCATCCACAGTTACTGATATGCTGAAAAAATTAAAAAGCAAAAAAATTATCCATCACAAAAAATATGGCGAAATAGTATTGAATAACACCGGTATATTATATGCTAAACAGCTTTTAAGAAAACATCGATTGTGGGAAACCTTTTTATATGAAAAATTACATTTTAATTGGGATGAAATACACGAAATAGCAGAACAATTAGAACACATTCAATCTGGTACACTCATAGACCGACTGGAAAAATTTCTCCAATATCCCCAATACGATCCTCACGGTGAACCCATCCCCGACGCATCAGGGAAACTCCCCACTTTACCCAATACCCTCTTATCTAAGATCAAAAACAAAAAATGGTACACCGTCATCGCTGTAAAAAATACCTCTCCAGAATTTCTCAAATACCTCCAACAAATCTCTATTCAAATAGGAACAAAACTTAAACTCATTGAAAAAATACCCTTTGACAATTCTATCAAAATAAGCTTTTCTAACAACAAACAAATCATCATTTCAGGAAAAATTGCCGATCATATACTGGTATCTGAAATATAAATATCATCCAAGATGAACGAGAACGAAGATAATTTCTTTGACTTTGAAGAAGAAAACGAATTTAAAGAACTTCTTTCAAAGTTTGAAAACTACTTAGATAAAGACGAACATCATTTTTTTGATCTGGACAATATTATTGACCTCATTGACTACTACAAAAGATGGGAAGAAACAACTAAAGCAAAACAAGCATTGAACCTAGGACTAAAATACTACCCTAATGCTTCCATTCTTATACTTAAAAAAGCAGAAATATTAGCTCTGCAAAACCGCACCCATGAAGCAATTAAAATACTCAATCAAATAGAGCAACATATCCAAACAGATGTTCATTTTTACCTCACCAGAGGAGATATTTATTCTCAAATGGGCTTACACGATACAGCCATCAATGAATATGAAAAAGCACTCAACATAGACACCGAAAAAAACGACTGGATATACTACCTCATTGGCTCTGAATACCGCCAACAAAATAAATTTCATGAATCTATCCACTATCTAAAAAAATCTATCGCACTTAATCCCCGCAGGGTCATTTGTTTTAGCGCAATATACCTCATCTATAGCCATTTAGATAAACAAGAAGAGTGTATAAAGTATCTTCAAAAAATCATTGACGAAGACCCTTTTAATGACACTGCATGGACTTATTTGTCTCATTGCTATGAAGATTTAAATGATTATGAAAATGCATTAGAAGCCATCAACTTTGCTCTGTCTATTGACCAACAAAATGAACTGATTGCCTTAAAGAAAGCAAAAATACTCATGAAACTAAAAAAATACAACGAAGCCATTACAACCCTAAAAGAATTACCCAATGATGCTTCTACAGAAATTTCTGTTCTGCCCATGCTGGCAGAAATATATTTTGAACTATCTGATTATGAAAATGCTGTTTATTATTTTCGAAAAACAATAGAACTAGAGCCAAAGTATAGCGAAGTATGGGTAGGACTAGCATATACATACATACGCCTTTTACAAGATAATGAAGCGCTTTTTTGTGTACAACAAGTCGTTGCAAATGCCGAAGATAACCCTGAGATATTATTAGATGCAGGAAAATTATACCTTGAACTGGATTTATATGAAGAAGCACTAGAAGTACTAAAATACGCACAAAAACAAATCAAAGAAGAAGACGAAAAAACAGAACTATTCGTGTGGCTAAGCATTGCTTTAGAAAAAGCAGGTTATGTATCAGAAGCAGTGGAATTACTCTCCAATCAAATATATAACCAGCAAAAACAAGATGCAGACTTGTATTATTGTCTTGCAGGATTATTACTGCTCTATCAATACCGTCAGGAAGGACTTCATTTACTCGAAAAAGCGCTGCGAATAGACCCTGCTATGTACGAAATTATCTATGAATTCAGTCGCTTTTTTGAAGACGATTTTGAAATTCAATCCCTCCTCCAACAATACACTAAAATATAAAAAAACTCTTATGCTTACCAATATCTTAAAAAATTTACCTGACAGACCACAAAAGCCAAGAAACAATGGTATAACCATGGTCATCGACAAAGGACTAGGATCATGTGCCGCCAAAGATATAATCAACACTGCCGTGCAGCATATTGATTTTATTAAAATAGGTTTTGGGACATCGCTGGTTACCAATCAATTAAAAGAAAAAATAAAAATATACCAAGCAGCTGGTATTGAAGTTTACCTTGGAGGTACATTATTAGAAGCATGTCTTATCCGAAACCAGCTTAATGATTATCTCAAACTTATAGATGAACTTAATTTGCACTGCATAGAGGTATCAGACGGTAGCATTGTCATACCACACGAAGACAAATGCGAACTGATACATTATCTTGCCAAAAAGTACAAAGTGCTATCTGAAGTTGGATCTAAGGAAGAGGGTATTATTATTCACCCCAACCGATGGATAAAAATGATGAAAGCAGAACTCCAAGCCGGCTCTTACAAAGTGATTGCAGAAGCAAGAGAAAGCGGAACAGTAGGTATATTTCATAAAAACGGAGCCGCCCATGTACTACTCATTGATAAAATAAAAGCCCATATAGACATTCAAAATATAATATGGGAAACACCTCAAAAAAATCAACAAGTGTATTTCATCAAACACTTTGGGACCAATGTCAACCTCGGTAATATCCCGACTTCGGACGTCATCGCTCTTGAATGCCTTAGATTAGGACTAAGAGGCGATACTTTTTTCACCTTTTTTTCCAATAAAGAAAAAAACATTCACTTTAAAATTTCTAAAAATTAAAAATATCCTCATTACTTAAATTATCTTTGTAACACCAAATACTATAAAAATATGGCTAAAAACAACCCTATAAAAAATAATTCCAAAAATACCGCCTCCGGAAATACAAAGCCAACATCAAAAACATCTGCTGCTCCCAAACCACAAGAAATTAAACTTTCTCCACTCACCAATACTTTCAAATACTTTCCTTTTACTAACCAAACTCAGCCTATTATTATCCTTACTCTCATTGGATTTATATTTTATATCACATCTCTGTACAATGAACACGCTCTAGACGATGGAATCATCATTCATCAAAACGAATACGTTATAAAAGGAATCAAAGGAATCAAAGATATTATGACAAAAGATGCTTACGATAGCTTCTACCGAAGAATGAATGCTACAGACCAGTTAGCAGGTGGGCGTTACAGACCTCTGTCTATAGTAAGTTTTGCTATTGAACAGGAAATTATTGGGAAATACGACAACGGACAATTCCCTCCCAATTGCTGGGATTACAATAAAAATGGAAAAAATGACCCTGATGAAGACATCAATAATGATGGCGTTTTCAACGAAATTGACTGTCAAACAAAAGGAGCCAACTTCAGACATTTCAACAATATATGGACCTTTGTTTTAAGCGTTATATTATTGTATTTGGTTATGCGTAACTA
>DAHXOV010000268.1 GCA_027364695.1 bacterium | reverse complement strand
CAGTAGACCCCACTAAAAGAAAAACAGGCGGGGCGCTCTTAGGAGACAGAATACGAATGAATAGTGTAAATAATCCAAGCGTGTATATGAGAAGCATGGCTACTCGTCAGAGCAATCTTGCGATCTCCAAAAGTGTTCAAGAAGCCATCAATATTCTGAAAATAGCACAATTTGACCTTATTATAATAGAAACTGCAGGTATTGGACAAAGTGATACAGAAATCACAGAATATGCCGATGTATGTATGTATGTAATGACACCCGAATATGGCGCTGCTACTCAATTAGAAAAAATAGATATGTTAGAGTTTGCCGACCTCATTGCTATCAATAAATTTGATAAAAGAGGCGCTATGGATGCCCTAAGAGACGTAAAAAAACAATATAAAAGAAACAAAAAACTCTTTGACACCACCGATGAACAATTGCCCGTATTTGGAACCATCGCAGCTCAGTTTAACGATCCGGGAACCAATAATTTATACAAAAATTTAATGGATATCATTCATCAAAAAACAGATCTTGCTTTAATATCTAAATTTAAGCCGAACAATGAAATGAGTGAAAAAATATACATCATCCCACCCAATAGAACGCGCTATTTAAGTGAAATATCTGAAACGATTAGAAATTACAATAAAAAAACAGAAGAACAATCTATCATTGCAGATAAATTATACGCATTGAAACAAAGCATACAAGAAATTGAAAAGGATGAGAACATAGATAAAAAAGAAAAAGAAATTATCCTAACCAACTTAAATAGAAAGTATAAAGAATTGGAAAACAGATTGGAAATCGCCAGTAAAAACATATTAGATACATGGGAGTACCGCAAGAAAAAGTTTACGGATGAATACTACGAATTCAAAGTAAGGGACAAAGTCAAAAAAGTAAAAACACATCGCGAGTCCCTGTCTCATATCCTCATACCTAAAGTAGCCGTGCCAAAATTCAAAAGTTGGGGTGAGATATTAAATTGGAATTTGCAAGAAAACTTTCCTGGTTCTTTCCCATTTGCAGCAGGTATATATCCATTTAAAAGGGAGGAAGAAGACCCCACGAGAATGTTTGCAGGTGAGGGATGCCCTGAAAGAACCAATAAACGTTTTCATTATCTTTCTTATCACATGCCCGCCAAAAGATTAAGTACTGCATTTGACAGTGTTACTCTTTACGGAAGAGATCCTGACTACAGACCCGATATTTACGGGAAAATAGGCAATTCAGGTGTATCTGTATGCTGCTTAGATGATGCGAAAAAACTGTATAGTGGATTTAATCTTGCAGATCCCAAGACCTCCGTAAGCATGACCATCAATGGACCTGCGCCCACGGTCACCGCATTTTTTATGAACGCCGCCATTGACCAACAATGTGAAATATATATCCGTCAAAATGGAATGGAAGAAAAAGTAAAAAAGAAAATACAAGAAGAATATAAAGCCAAAGGATTATCTATTCCATCATACAACGCCCCTTTACCACAAGGTAATAATGGACTTGGATTATTATTATTAGGCACTACAGGAGATAGGGTGCTACCAAAAGAAATATACGAAAACATCAAAAAAGATACCTTATCAAAAGCAAGAGGAACCGTACAAGCCGATATTCTCAAAGAAGATCAGGCACAAAACACCTGTATCTTTTCTACAGAATTTTCTCTTAAAGTGATGGGAGATGTTCAGGAATATTTTATTAAGAATAATATCCGTAATTTTTATTCTGTATCTATCAGTGGCTACCATATTGCAGAGGCAGGTGCTAATCCTATTACTCAATTAGCACTTACACTCACCAATGGATTTACTTATTTAGAGTATTACTTAAGTCGTGGTATGAAGGTGGATGATTTTGCCCCTAATTTTTCATACTTTTTTAGTAATGGTATGGACCC
>DAHXOV010000261.1 GCA_027364695.1 bacterium | reverse complement strand
CGTAATGAGCGTGTAATATATCGGGTTGGAATTGTTGTATGATTTTTTTAATTTTAGATAAGTAAAACAGGTATTGTAATTTAGAAAAGAAATAATTGGAATGATGGATATTGGTGTGGAATAAAATTTGGAGGGAAGGATCATTTTTCCACCACGAAGTATTAGGATGACTCAAACTGATGACACCTACATTTATTCCATGACTTGCTATACCTTGTGCCCACTTTTGTGTATGCGCTGAGTTAATATCAGATAATAGGACAATTTTCATAAAGAGATTGTAAAATAAACTACATTTGCGCAAAACTACCAAATATAATGAATTTCATTAAAAATAACAGATATATTTTATTTTTGATATGTTTGGTTGTATGGTCGTTTATGCCTTTTTTGAGGAGTATTTCAATAGGAGCAGAGGTCTCAAAAAATAAATTAGAACTTTTGTTTTCCAATACTCCTGAATTGTTATTAGGTGTTTTTTTACTTGCTCAGTATAAGTTATTATTCAAAGGGATTCAATCAAATTTAAAAGTATTTGTTGTTTATACACTGATAATTTTATTAGGCAGTATTGTTTCTTATCTTCATTTTTCTGATATAATGCCAATTATTTACGGGATTAAAACAACCTACTATCCCTTGCTGATTTATTTTATTGCTTATGAGATAGAAGGTGCAAGCAAAGAAAAATTTCTGAAGATATGGAATATGTATGCAGTGATTTATACTTTACTTAGCGTAATGTTTCATTGGATTTATTTTGATTTTGAAAAATCGCTGATAGAGGAAACAGGATGCGAGATGCCAGAATACTATATTCCACGCACGGGAGGATTTTTACTTACTCCCGTTCCTTTTGCAATAATGATTGCTTTTTCTGTTCTTTATTATGTAAAAAAATTAATATCCAATAATAATGTTTATGATTGGATTTGTTTGGTGGTATTATTTACTGGATTATTATATAGTGTAACGAGGGTATGAATAATAGGTATTGGAATCATACTTATTTACTTTATGATTAAAACAAAAGCATATATGAAAATACTGAAACTGGCCGCTCTTTTTTTTATATTGATGATCATTGTATTCAAAAATTATAAGCCATTCGTGTGGTTATTGAAATCTTCCTCTGAAACAATTGGCATTAGAAAAGGTGTAACAAGAGTGGAATTGTGGAAGAAATCAATAAAAGAGTTTAAATCTCATCCTATATTAGGATATGGTATTGGTGGGGCAGGTGCTGGGGCTGTCAAATACTTTAAAAATAGTGAAAAACACGCAGCTATTCATACTACTGATGGATGGTTTATAAAAATTCTCAATGAAATAGGAATCCTTGGTTTTTTTATATTGATGGCATTATTTTATTTCATTATGCCTACTTCTGTTTTTTCAGATAGGAATTACTTATTCGAATCAGCCATTATTCTTTTTGTTTTCATTGCTGCCGTTTTTAATAATGTATTAGATTTTTTTCCGCTGAACGCTTTATTTTACTTTATCGTATCTCGTTCCTATAAAACCCCTCAATGATTTCTCTTTCTGTAGTTATAGTCAATTTTAATAGCGGACAATGGCTTAAAAAGTGTATAGATGCATTGCTGTCTTCGGATTATCCAATAAAAGAAATGATAGTTGTGGACAATGCCAGTACTGATGAAAGCACTTGTTTTATTGAAGAATACAATAAGAATTACAAGCATATTATTTTTCATCCGTGTTATCAAAACATGGGTTATTCAGAAGGTAATAATATTGGTGTCGGTATCAGTAGTGGTGAATGGATATTGATATTAAACCCTGATGCGATTGTATTAAACAACACGATAAGTCAATTGGTAGAAAAATATCAATCACTTCAGAATAATCAACTTATTCTTGCTCCGCAAATATTAAATATAGATGGAAGTCATCAGGTATCTTGTTGGAATTTTATTACTACATTAGATATATTGAAAGAATGTTTGTTTTTGAATTATATTTTTCCGTCTCAGTCAAAGCAATGCGATGAAGTGTTGTGTCCTTGTGAGGTAGTATCAGGAGCAGCGTTTTTAATCAGTAAAAAAAGATGGCAGGATTTGTGTGGATTAGATACAAATTTATTTTGGGTAGAAGACGTAGATTTGTGTTATAGGAATATGAAAAGTGGAGGAAACAATTATATGTTTAAGTCCGCACAAATGTATCACTTCATTGGGGGAAGTTCTGAAAAAAATAAAGATAAAGTGATTGCTAATCAGATTTTTAGCCGTCTCAAATTTTTTTCCAAACATTCATCTCAACTTAATTTAGTTGCTGTTTATTTTTTACTTACGCTGCTTTGTATAGATAGATGGCTTCTTTTTTTTATTCTTTCAATTTTTAATAATAAACTGGCTGTAAAAAGAAAAGGATATGCCCTAGCGTTCAAAAATATGATTAAATGGCTTTATACCAATGATAAAAGAATTATTATATAAAATAGAGACAGATAAACTACTGATTGCCTTATTATTCGTAGCCTTTGTTTTTGCCCCATTTTTATTGAGTGTAGATATTATTCTGTATTTCATACTGCTTGTTTATCAAAACAAACTTCAAAGACAATATACATTGGGCTATGTCAGTATTTTTATGATTTTATTTTATTTAACTACAGCGATCAGTCTGTTATGGACAGAAAATATCAAAGCTGGTTTTTTTGACCTTGAAGTAAAATTATCTCTGTTGTTTTTTCCAATCTTTATAGGCTTTTCCAAATACTTAAAAAAAGATATTGAGAAGATAATAGCATATTCTTCTATGGCTTTTTTTGTTACAAGTATGATTTTAATTTGTAGAGTCATCTTATATTATTTTTATCAAAATGAAATTTTATCATACAATGACTATACTGTGCATCTGCATCCTACTTACTTTTCAATGTATGCTGTTTTGTTTATTTCTTACTATTTATTTCACAAGAAAAATCACACATTTTATTTTTTTATATATTTAATCGTCATGTCCATAAGTATCTTTTTGGCCGCATCCAAAGCCGGAATAATAGCATTATTTTTTCTGTTTTCATTTTATCTTCTCAAACATTACCGACTGTATTCCCTTATTTTTATCGTTTTAATAATTACATTTGGGTATTTTATTTTTTATAAAACCAACTATTTCAATTTCATTTCTTATAGAATTAGGACCACACAAGAAACCGTAGAAAAATATATCAAAAATGAACCATTGCCCATAGAAAGCAATTCTATCAGAATATATGCATGGAAAGCATCTGTGAATATCATCAGGCAAAAATGGCTAATAGGTGTTGGATGTGGCGATACTCACGATGTATTGAATGAGTATTACCGCACCCATGGATTGCAATCACTGTCAGACAAGAACATCAATGCGCATAATACTTTTTTTCAAATTTTACTATCTTCAGGTCTTGTTGCGTTACTTTGTTTCATGGCTGTTTTATTTTACACAGGATTTCTGTCCGTAAAAAGAAAAATGACTTTTATTGCAACTTTTGTTATCATCCTCGTACTTATTTATCTGCCCACAGAGTCAATGCTTGAAACACAAGGAGGCACTATATTTTTCGGATTATCTTTTTCATTATTTGATAAATATCTAAAACTATGATATACGATTGTTTCATTTTTTTCAATGAAATTGAATTATTAGAAATACGCCTCAATGTATTAAATCAATATGTAGATAAATTTATTATTTTAGAATCCAATGTAACACATCAAGGACAAAAAAAAACATTGAACTTTCAACAAAACAAAGATAAATTCTCTGAGTTTTTAAACAAAATAATTTATATTATAGTAGATGATATGCCTGCATACGATGGCACTAACTCTTGGGAACTTGAACATCATCAAAGAAACTCTATACTCAAAGCGATTAAAAACTGCAATAAAGAAGACATTATCATCATTTCTGATATAGATGAAATACCTGATCTTTCTGCTGTACAGATGAATCAACTCAAAGACAATACCTTGTATATTTTTAGACAAAACATGTATTATTATTATATCAATTGTATCAATTGTGCCAAGACCCTAATGCAGCAAAAATACAAATGGAGCGGGTCAATAATGTTTAAATATTCGCCACATTTCACTCCACAATCAATGAGAAAACTATCTCGTAAAACGCAAGCTTTATTCAGCGAAAAGTCTCTACACAGAATCTATTGGAATATCATCATATTTATTGAAACACATAACAATCATATAAAATTACAATTCATAGAAAATGGTGGGTGGCACTTTAGTTATTTAGGTGGGATAGATAGAATTATTCAAAAGATTGAAGCATTTGCCCATACAGAATATAATAAAAAAGAATACAAAGACCCTGAAAAAATCAAACAAGCCATTGAAAATGGAAAAGATATTTTTGGAAGAAATTTTAATTATCAATTTGTACCCTTAGATAACTCTTTCCCTGAATACATCATCAAAAATAAAAATAAGTACGCCCACTTAATTAAAATGTAAATAAGCAAACAAGAAATTCAAAAAACACCTAAAAAAGGTGCCATTGGATTTCCACCAAAGAGAGTTACAAACACTTTCTTCATTAAAGAAATAGACCCCTTAATATAAATTCCATTGAAAAATTAAAATTTGTATTATTGTGCCAAATGAAAAGCATTTAATGAAAATAGCCATAGATATTTTTGGAGGTGATTATGCGCCTGAAAACTGTCTGAAAGGAATAGAAATGGCTCTGCCACACTTACACCATTTTACAAAACTAGTGCTTATCGGCGACCAAAACATTGCCAAACAATACTTCAAAAAATCTGCTTATTACCATTACTTAGAATTTGTACACACCACCGAAGAAATAAAAATGGGCGAACATCCTGCCAAAGCGTATATGAAAAAAACTAATAGTACCATTCATATAGGATTTCGCTTACTAAAAGAAAAGAAAATAGATGCCTTCTTGAGTGCAGGAAATAGTGGCGCCATGCTGGTTGGCAGTATGCTCACATTAAAACCAATCTCTGGCATTACACGCCCTTGTATAGGCACTGTTTTACCCAAACCAAATGGCAAATTAAATTTTTTATTAGATGTAGGTACAAACGTAGATTGCAGACCAGATATACTTTACCAATTTGGAATTTTAGGCAATATCTTTGTAAAAGAAATGCTAAACATAGAAAAACCAAGAATAGGACTACTCAACATAGGCGAAGAAAGTGAAAAAGGCAATCTTGTAGTACAAGCCACATATAAAATTATGAAAGATAGCCCCGACTTTCATTTTGTAGGAAATGTAGAAGGACGGCACCTTTTTTCAGATAAAGCAGATGTTATTGTAACCGACGGCTTTACAGGAAATGTCATACTTAAAATGGCAGAAGTATTTTATAGCCTCATCTTAAAGAGAAAAATTTCAGACGATTATTTCAATCATTTCAACTATGAACTGTACGGTGGCACCCCTGTCCTTGGTGTGAATGGAAATGTCATTATAGGACACGGCATCTCCTCTCCCCTCGCATTTTACAAAATGATTTTTCAAGCCAAAAATATGATAAAACATAATCTCTTAGAAAAAATTAAAAAAGCCCTTAACAATGACTAATACCCCATTCACCCCTTTTATTTGTCGCACCTATAAGATAAAAATTTGATCTACAGAAATTTTATTTAATACTCCAATCATCATTCATCACCATAAAAACAACACACCATGTATAATGCCATAATTACAGCTGTTGCAGGCTATGTCCCTGAAACAAAACTTACCAACTTTGATTTGGAAAAAATGGTAGACACCACCAATGAATGGATCCTCACACGCACCGGTGTTCAGGAGCGAAGAATAGAAACCGATATGAAAAAAAACAGTTCTGACATGGCTGCCAATGCAGTGAAAATACTCTGCGAAAAAAGAGGAATACACCCATCTGAAATAGACATAATAATCTGCGCTACAGTTACGCCCGATTATATTTTTCCTGCTACTGCCAGCATCATTGCCGCTAAAACAGGGGCTACTAATGCATGGGGATATGACATAGAAGCAGCCTGTTCTGGATTTCTGTTTGCACTTGGTACAGCCGCTCAATTTGTACAAACAGGAAAAGGCAAAAAAGTGGTAGTGGTGGGTGCTGACATAATGAGCCGAATTGTTGACTATACAGATCGTACTACTTGTATTCTTTTTGGCGATGGCGCAGGAGCACTGCTTTTAGAACCATCAGAGGAAGAGATGGGTATCAAGGACTTTATTTTTTATTCTGACGGCAATGGATGCAAGCAACTTTATATGAAAGCAGGCGGTTCTGCTTTACCTCCAAGCTACGAAACTGTATCCAATCGCTTGCATTACATATATCAAGAAGGACAAACAGTGTTCAAACAAGCTGTATATGGAATGGCAGAAGTGTCTGCACAAATCATGAAAAAAAATAATCTCAAATCAGAAGATGTAGCATGGCTGGTCCCACACCAGGCAAACAAGAGAATTATAGATGCTACGGCAGAAAGAATGGGATTACCTAAAGAAAAAGTAATGATGAATATAGAAAAATATGGCAATACCACCGCAGCCACATTGCCTTTGTTATTGTGGGAATATGAACCAAAATTAAAAAAAGGCGATAATCTTATACTATCTACCTTTGGTGGCGGTTTTACTTGGGGGTCTATGTGGATAAAATGGGCTTATTGAGCACAGTAATAAATCCTTACCCACTTTCATTATCTTTTTATTTAGTCCATATTGCATTTATCTTAATCAATATGATAGGCAATACAATTGATTACACCAACCTCCTATTTATTTTCTTTACATTTGCCCCTCATTACAAATAAAATTTAACCTTATGCTACGAACACATACTTGTGAAGAATTACGAATAAAAGATGTCAATAAAAAAGTAATTCTTGCAGGATGGGTCCAAAAAATAAGAGAACTCGGACATCTTACATTCATTGATTTGAGAGATAGATACGGTATTACACAAATCACGTTGAGTACAGATATAAATCCAAACTTATTGGAACAAGCACATACCATTCAAAGAGAATATGTTGTACAAATCACTGGTACCGTAAGAGAAAGAGAAAATAAAAACCCTCATTTGTCAACAGGAGATATTGAGATTATGGCAGAAAATATTAAAACACTTAATCCATCTCATACACCACCTTTTACAATAGAAGATAATACCGATGGTGGAGAAGAATTAAGAATGAAGTACCGTTATCTTGATTTACGGAGAAATCCGCTTAAGAACAATTTGATTTTAAGACATAAACTGGCATTAGAAACAAGAAAGTATTTGGATAGTTTAAACTTTTTGGAAATTGAAACACCTTTTTTAATTAAATCAACCCCTGAAGGGGCAAGAGATTTTATAGCTCCCAGTAGAATGAATCCGGGAACATTTTATGCGCTTCCACAAAGTCCGCAAACATTTAAACAAATACTTATGGTAGCAGGTTACGATAGATATTTTCAAATTGTAAGATGTTTTAGAGATGAAGATTTAAGAGCAGACCGGCAACCTGAATTTACACAAATTGACTGTGAAATGTGTTTTGTAGAAAGAGAGGATATTTTACAAACTTTTGAAGGACTGATTAAACACTTATTTAAGGCAGTAAAAAACATTGATCTGCCTGTATTTCAAAGGATAACTTATGAGCAAGCTATGAATGACTACGGCTCTGATAAACCCGACTTACGATTTGATATGAAATTTGTACATCTTACAGAAATACTTAAAAACAAAGGCTTATCAGTTTTTGATACGGCAGAAATCATCATCGGAATCAAGGTAAAAAATCAGGCTACTGCTACACGCAAACAAATAGATGAATGGACAGAATTTGCTAAAAGCCCCAAAATAGGCGCATCAGGATTAGTATATATAAAATACAATGAAGACGGAAGTATCAAATCATCTGTGGATAAATTTTTTACAGAAGAACAATTAAGAACAGCGCTCCATGCTGCCCATTCACAAAAAGGCGATATCTTGCTTATCCTTGCTGGTGAAAAAATAAAAACACTCAGGAGGATGGGACAATTTAGATTATATTTAGCGGATTATCTTAAATGCATTCCACAAGATATATCTGCTTGTCTTTGGGTACTGGATTTTCCTTTATTTGAATACGATGAAGAAGAACAAAGGTGGGTAAGTATGCATCATCCCTTTACTTCACCAATAGGTGATTTGTCAGGAAACATAGCAGGCCTGAAAGCCAACGCCTACGATATGGTTATCAATGGTAGTGAAGTGGGCGGAGGAAGTATTCGTATTCACAACAAGCCAATACAAAAAAAAGTTTTTGAGTTACTCGGTCTTACAGAAGAAGAAGCGATGAAGCAGTTTGGCTTCCTAATGAATGCTTTTGAATATGGGGCTCCGCCGCATGGTGGCATTGCCTTTGGATTGGATCGTCTTACTGCTATTATGTGTAATACGGATACCATTAGAGATGTAATAGCATTTCCAAAAAATAATGCAGGAAAGGATATTATGATAGACGCCCCATCAGAAGTCAGCGATAAACAATTAGAAGAATTAGGTCTCGTGTTTAAAGCTAGTTTGAATAGCAAAAATTAGTAATAAAATACACATGTTATCTCAATGCGTTTTTCATATAAAAATATATTACAAATTGTTTGGCCCCTCATTGTCAGCGGTTTTGGACAAAGTATTATTTATGTAACCGATATTTTGTTTTTAGGAAGATTAGGTGAAACAGTATTAGGAGCATCTGCCATTGCGGGTTTGTTTTACGCCTCTTTAATGATGGTAGGATTCGGAATCTCATCAGGATTACAAGTCCTCATAGCACAAAAAACGGGGGAGAGTAAATATGAAGAAACACATCAATATCTGCTCAATGGAATTTTCCTTCAAGGAGTTGCAGCGCTTGTTTTTATATGGCTCTATTTTTTAAGCAACCATTTATTGATGAGCGTTTTTGTGAGTAATCCTGAAGTCAAAAATGCTACACAGGCATTCCTAAATATTAGAATCATTGGACTATTTCCTTATTTTTTATTTTACGCATACAGAGCATTTTACTTGGGTATAGGGCGTACCAAAATAATTTCTATAGCTACTATTTTAATGAGTATCTTAAATCTGATTCTTAATCCTTTACTTATTTATGGATGGAGCAACTTTATACAGCCTTTGAATTATGTTGGTTCTGCCTGGGCATCTGTTATTTCCGAATGGATCAGCACTTTCATAATAATGATTTATTATGCTGATAGCAAAAAATCCATTCGTTTTATCTCACAAATTAAAACAATAATATGGAAAGAAACACTTGTAATATCAACACCTCTTATATTTATTGCAACATTTTATCTCTGTATTTTCATGGTTCTTATTCTTTGTCTTTATAGAAAAAATGGGGACTCGTCCGCTGGCTATTTCTAACCTCGTAAGAGCGGTTTACATATTAGTAATGAGCCCTATACTTGCTTTTTCTCATTCTACCATTACAATCATCGGACAACTATATGGATCAGGAAAATACCTTGAATTAAAACCAGCGTTATGGAAACTTATCCAATTTTCTATCGTATTCACATTACCATTCTCTCTTCTTATGTGCTTTTATCCTGAAGGGTTAATGATGATTTTTACTAATGATGCTAGCCTATTAAAAGATGGGAAACCTGTCATGCAAATAGTATCTCTTGCTCTTTTATGTTTTGCCACATCTCTTCCTTTACTCAGCGCTGTAACGGGTCTTGTACAGACCAATAAGGCAT
>DAHXOV010000252.1 GCA_027364695.1 bacterium | reverse complement strand
GCCATTTGTTCATACACTTGTCGCAAGGTAGGTCCCATCTTTTTAGCAATCGTACCCATCACCATCAATAAGTCCGCCTGCCTAGGCGAAAAAGACAAACGTTCTGAACCAAAGCGCCCTAAATCATAAGTAGATGCCATCGTCGCCATAAACTCAATTCCACAACAAGAGGTAGCAAATGGCAAGGGCCACAAAGAATTTTTCCTTGCTAAACCGATCACCTTCTCCAGTGTCGTTACAAAAAAACCAGGTCCCTCAAAACCATCAGGACTCTTTACTATTTCTACTTTACTTGGTTTTTTAACGGGATGTTTACTCATAATTTTCATTTTATTCTTCAATATTCAAAACATCTTTCTTTAGCAAATAATACAGCCCCACCAATAATATAGCAGAAAATGTCAATACCTCTATCACTCCAAAAATGCCTAATTCCTTAAAATTAGTTGCCCATGGATACATAAAGATCACCTCTACATCAAATAATACAAAAAGCAAAGCTGTCAAAAAATATTTAACCGCAAAAGGATTTCGTGCATTGCCTTCGCTGTGAATACCACATTCAAATACATTATATTTCACTTTAGAGTACTTCTTTGGACCCAAATAATGGGATGCAAGCATAGCTACCACTACAAATGCTAAAGCAATGAAAAACATAATAAAAATAGGTAAGTATTGAAGTAAGGCACTGGTATTCATATCATTTTATTATTTGCGACAAAGATAAGCATTTTTCTTTTAGCATATCTAAATTTTATGAAATGTAAGCATCCGTTTTAACAATACCACCTGTGCTTTGTAAAACAAAAACAACAGATGACTGAAAAATCCAAACCGCCCTTCTAAAATAAGCTCCAATACGATTCTATATCATCCCCATCATTGCACCTACCATCGCTACTTCATCAAAAGCAACAGGTAATGCAATACGTTCCTCTAAGACGCCTCTATCAATAAGTTCTCTTTTTGTACGCTCACCCATAGCAATCATTTTAGATGTTAATGCAATACTATTACTTTTCAAAAATGCTCTCGCATTAGAGGGACTCGTAAATATCAAATAATCAAAATCAACTTCCCATTTTTTGGACAACTCAATGGTTTCATATACAGGAAAATGTATCACCTCCGCTACATAATTTATCGCCTTCTCTATATTCTGAATACTAATTGTAGAACAAGGAAAGATAACCCGCTGATCTTTACAGCAGGCAGCAAATGCCTGGGCTATTTGCGATATATCTGTCCCATCTCCAATAAAATGTGACGAAAACCCATATCTTTCAACATATTCGGCCGTCCCCGCAGAAATACAAGCGATTTTTTTATTTCTTATTTCTTCCACTCTTACTTCTTCCAAATCAAAAAAATATTTCACTGCATTTTTGCTATTAAAAAAAATCCATCTATAATCAGGTATTTTATCAATTGCTATTGCTCTCGTTTGAATAAGCGGCTCATCTGCCAAACCCCAATTCAATCTACGAATCACTTTCTTAAAATAACTCTCCTCATCTAATTTTTTACTGATAAAAACTTGCCTTACATTTTCCTTTTCAACATTCAAAATCTTTTTTATATTTTGAATGTTTTTTTCTGATGTACGGCTCAACTCTTCTAATTGATTAGCTGATATAACGCTTAATACAGAAACATCATTTTTATCTGTGTTACAGCTCACATACAAACGATATTTCTCTTCTTCATACTCCTCACACAATATTCCCACGGGCTTACTACATCCTCCGCCCATCCATTTCAAAGCCTGTCGTTCTATTTTACTAATACGCTCTTCTTTTTTATGACTTATCTTTTGTATCAGTTCAAACAATTCTTCATCTGTTTTTCTAATCTGAAAAGCAATAATACCCTGTCCCGCAGCAGGCACAAAAAGATGCAACGGCAAGTTCAGCACATAAAAATCACTCAAATCAATATTCAATCTTTCTACACCTGCTTTTGCTAATAGAATACCATCGTAATAAGTGTTTTTTAATTTCTGTATCCTTGTTGGCACATTGCCTCTGAGCGGAAGTATTTCAATATCTTCCCGTAATGTTTTTAACTGCGCATACCGCCTTGCAGATGAAGTTCCTATTCTTGCTCCGCTTTTGATGTGCAGGGTTTTAGTTTTATCTACACTATGGGAATGTAAAATTAAAATATCGTTTGGCAAATATCTTTCACTCAATCCCGCTATCATCAAATCGCTATCAGTATTTTCAAAAAATGTAGCTTCTACATCTTTGAATGAATGCACCGCTAAGTCAATTTCTTTATTCAAGAGCGATTCTTCTATTTCCTTAGTGAAAAAATTTTTCCCTTCCAACTTATCAAAACTATTTTGCCATTGCTGATTCTTATCTCCCAAAGTAAGGATAATTTTTAATTCCGAACGAATGTGGTGTTGAAACAACAGGTTTTGGGCATATCTAGCTTGCCACAGCGCTAATTCACTGCCACGTGTGCCAATAATAATTGTCCTATTCATTAAATTATCTTCACTGCAAAAGTATGTTTTTTAGTTTCTTATAGGTTACAGCATTATACTTTCCTTCTATATAATCTACTATCTCCTGTAAAATTTTCCTATTACTTTGATCTAAACTTTCTATTTTTTTCTTAAACACCTCATCCAATGCTTTTTGCTTATATTCTTTGAATTCAACTGGAATTTCTCTAATGATATTCTCCACACACCTTTCTCTGAACACCTGCAAAAATTCTTCAAGATTAGTTTGTATAATTTTTTGTGCATCAAAAATAGAAGCCTTCCGCTTCAGTAAATTTTCTTTTGCCTGTTTTTTCAAGGATGTAATACCAATATAATGAAATGAATGTGTGTTGAAAACATCTTCTGCTATATCAGACGGATTGCTCAAATCTACCACAATAGGATGGAAATGCGAGTCAAATAATTTTTCAAATAAAAATCCGTCTGCCACAGGCGCAGGCGCAGCAGTGCATACTACCAACACATCTGTAGGCAAACTTGTAATTTCTTTCAATTCACTCAAACTCATATAACGTCCACCATACTTTTGCTGTAATGCATGGCTATTCTCCTTCTTACGACTTACAAAAGTGTATTGGTATTTATCCTGATGAAAATACTTCATAAATGTTTGCATTGTTATACCCGACCCGATGACAGTCACTTTCGCATTTTCCAAGATATTCAATGTATTCAAACTTCTTGTAGCCAAAGATGCCACCGATACCGGACTCTTAGCAATATCTGTTTTATCAAATACTTCTTTCCCCGTCTCAATAAGCTTTTTCATCACTAGTCTCAGCAAATCTCCTGTAAAATGAAGTGCTCTGCAATGCTCATAGGCGTTTCTTATTTGTGTAATAATTTCTCTCTCTCCCACTACCATTGATTGCAAAGACGAGGCTACTTCCATTAAATAACGCACTGCTTTTTCATCTTTTTTAAAGATTAACTGTTTGCCTATTTTTTCTTTTTCACTTGCAGATAAATGGGAATAAAATTGAATGAAAAAATTTTTCGTATCTTCTTTTGTAATAATGTCCTTGCTCACAAGGTAAAATTCACATCTGTTACAAGTGCTTAGATGCATCGTTTCAGAAGCATTGAACTGCTTTTTTATTTTATCTAATGTTGCACGATATGTTTCTGATGATGGGTCCAAATACAATTTTCCAATTAAATTCAGAGCCAACTTCTTATGCGAAAAAGCAATCACATACAAATGAGCACTCTGTAAGTACAGTTTCATACCCGCAAAGGTAACGATACTTACCTTGTCAATTGTCATTACATTGTCATATAAATAAAATGTTGGGTTACATAAGAGTCTTCCACAAAGCTTGAGGCGTTTTCTTAAACTTTATTTTATCTTTTTTGATTCGTTCATAAATACAAACTGATCGCTAAGATAATCTACTATTATTTTCTGATGGCTTTTTATTTTACCTGATAATATGGTTTTTGATAATTCATTGAGGATATATTTTTGGATAGCCCTTTTTATAGGACGTGCGCCAAATTGGGGATCAAAGCCAATATCTGCAAGCGCTTCAATAGCATAATCTGTCAATTCTATACGTACATTTTGTTCTTCCATTCTTTTTGCAACTTGCTGGATTTGTAATTTCACTATAGATTTTACTTGTTCTTTTGTGAGCGGTTCAAACATGATGATTTCATCTACTCTATTTAAAAATTCAGGACGAATGGTTTTCTTGAGCAGGCCCATCACCTCGTTCTTTGTTCTTTCCATCACCATTTCTCTGTTTTCATCGGATATATTTTCAAAATTTTCTTGAATAATATGAGATCCCAAATTAGAAGTCATAATGATAATCGTGTTCTTAAACTTAGCCATTCTTCCTTTATTATCCGTCAATCTACCATCATCTAATACCTGTAATAAGATATTAAATACATCTGGATGCGCCTTTTCTATTTCATCTAAAAGTATCACACTATAAGGTTTTCTGCGCACAGCTTCTGTGAGTTGTCCGCCCTCTTCATACCCAACATAACCTGGCGGAGCACCGATCAAGCGGCTTACAGAATGTCTCTCCTGATACTCACTCATGTC
>DAHXOV010000240.1 GCA_027364695.1 bacterium | reverse complement strand
GTACACACGACGTTTCTGTACTAGAAATGGGCGACGGTGTTTTTGAAGTAAAAGCGACCGACGGAGACACTCACTTAGGTGGCGATGATTTTGACCAAGCTATTATAGACTGGCTTGCGGAAGAATTTAAGAAAGAAGAAGGCACTGATCTAAGACAAGACCCAATGGCATTACAGAGACTAAAAGAAGCCGCAGAAAAAGCGAAGATAGAACTTTCAAGTACCACGACCACTGAAATCAATTTACCATATATCACCTCTGTAAATAATGTACCAAAACATTTGACTAAAACACTGACCCGTGCTAAATTTGAACAACTGGCAGATCATCTTATTAAAAGAACGATAAACCCTTGTAAGACCGCATTAGAAAAAGCAGAACTGAAACCATCTGATATTGACGAGGTTATCTTAGTAGGAGGCTCTACTCGTACGCCTGCCATTCAAGCAGCAGTAGAAAAGTTTTTTGGCAAAGCAGTAAATAAAAGCGTAAACCCTGACGAAGCAGTGGCAATAGGAGCAGCCATTCAGGGGGCAGTACTTACAGGAGAAGTGAAAGATGTACTCTTGTTAGATGTAATCCCCTTGTCTTTAGGTATAGAAACATTTGGCGGCGTATTTACCAAATTGATTGAAGCCAATACAACTATTCCTACTCGCAAATCTGAAGTTTTTTCTACCGCTGCGGATAGTCAAACCTCTGTACAAATACATGTATTACAAGGAGAAAGACCAATGGCAAAAGATAATAGAAGTTTGGGGCAATTTATACTAGACGGCATCCCTCCTGCTCCGAGAGGCGTTCCACAAATAGAAGTAACTTTTGATGTAGATGCAAATGGTATTCTCAATGTAACCGCCAGAGATAAAGCCACAGGTAAAGAACAGAAAATAAGAATAGAGGCAGGTTCTGGGCTCTCTAAAGAAGAAATAGAAAGAATGAGAAAAGAAGCAGAATTACACTCTGAAGAAGATAGAAAAGCCAAAGAAAGAGTAGATAAATTGAACCAGGCAGATGCTTTGATGTTTCAAAGTGAAAAACAATTGAAAGAATATGGAGATAAGATACCGACAGATAAAAAATCTAATATAGAAACAGCACTGGCAGAATTGAAATCAGCATACGAAATAAAAGATATGGAAAAAATAGATACCGCCATTAATAAGTTAAATGAAGCGTGGAATGCTGCTGCTACAGATATGTATAATGCAGCCAATACTTCTGCTACAAATAATGACCAAACTGCCAATACAGGAGGCGACTCAAAGTCAGGACCATCTGATGTAGAATACGAAGAAGTGAAATAATAAAAAAGCATTTGAGTCACATTAAGCCTGCTGATCATCAAAAAGATCAGCAGGCTTTTTATTTTTGATACCTATCTAAATACAAATAATTCCGTAAATTTACCACAATGAACAGCCGACACCCAGATCCTGAAGATTATTATATTTCTGAAGAAGGATATATTGTATTTACAGAAAATTATCATTTAAAGAGAGGATATTGTTGTAAAAGTGCTTGTAAGCATTGCCCTTATGGATACGATAAAAAAACAGATGCTTTCAAAAAGAAGTCAAACAATACAACCTCTGATAAAAATAAATGAAAAAGTATGAAAATAGTTTTATTTGACCTGCCTGAAAATTGGGCTACACTTTTACCTCTGACATTTACAAGGTCTATAAGCAACATACGAATGGGCCTTTTTACATCAAAAGAAAGATGGCAAAAAATTTTTCCTGAATGCTCCATCATATCGCTTTCTGCTGAGTATGTGAATGATAATAATTTTTTAGATATTGAAGACGAGATGCTCTATATAAATACTTCTCTTCTTCCTGATAAGCATACCATTGCAACCATTAAAAAATTAGACCTTCACAAGGGCATTCATAAAAATGGACAATTGTTAGCCTACAAAGGATATATTAAATATAATGAGCAATGGATAAAATTCCCTTTTGCAGAAGTAAAATTTCTTATACATCCTCAAAATTTACATTATCAAAAAGCACTGCTCCAATCAGAAGACATAGCGAGTACACACAAAGATATTCTTTACTTACAATATCCATATCAAATATTCCAGTGGAATGAGCAAATAATAAGCTTTGATTTTGAAAATTTTGTATTGGAATTGCCAAAAGGATTATTATCACACTCCAACCAATTAATAGGCCCTGAAAAAAAACTGTATATTTCACCTAAAGCAAAAATAGAAGGAAGTATTGTCAATACAAATACAGGATATGTATTTATTGATGAGGATGCAGAGTGGATGGAGGGGGCAATGATTCGTGGTCCTTTTGTATTAAGTAAGAACGCTGTACTAAAGATGGGAGCAAAAATATATGGGGCTACCAGCATTGGACCTCACTGCAAAGTAGGTGGAGAAGTCAATAATTCTGTATTCTTTGGCTATTCCAATAAAGCCCACGATGGATTTGTTGGCAATTCAGTTGTAGGAGAATGGTGTAACTTAGGCGCAGATACTAATAATAGCAATCTTAAAAATAATTATGGAGAAGTAAAAATTTTTAATTACTTAGAAGATAAACCCGCAGGTACAGGCTCACAATTTTGCGGTTTAATAATGGGTGACCATTCCAAATCAGGAATCAATACAATGTTTAATACAGGTACAGTAGTAGGAGTAGGTTGCAATGTATATGGTGCAGATTTTCCTGCTAAACACATTCCTTGCTTTACATGGGGAGGGACTGAAACATTTGAAGAATATGCATTAAATAAATTATTTTACGCCGCACAAGAAATGATGAAAAGAAGACATCAGGAACTCTCTGAAAAAGACAAGGCGCTTTTAAGTAAAATAAAAGAAATAACAGAATATCATAGAAAAACGATAAACTATGAAGAAAAGTAAAACAATTTTTATACCTATATTACTATTATCTTTCAAGATTGCCATTGCTCAGACGGACGAAGATGTGATACGCTATTCTAATACAGGCATAGGGGGTACCACAAGATTCATAGGGATGAGTGGTGCTATGGGAGCATTAGGAGGAGATATAAGTACAGCCCATTACAATCCTGCGGGATTAGGCATAATGGTAAAGAGTGATTTAAATTTTTCATTTGGGATGCGCTTTGCTAATACCATCAGCGTGTTAAACAATAGCACTGCAAAAAAATTCAGCCCACTTTTAAATTTTAATTTTTTAGGCATATCAGGAACAGGAGCAGATAAAAATCATCTCAACAATAGATACACCTTTGCCATCACATTGAACCAATTACAAAACTTTAACCAAGAAATAGAAATCAAAGGCAGACCTACAAAAGGAAAATCAATGACCCTAGATATGTTGGATTATGCAAAAGGCAAACCATACAATACACTGGACCCATTATATGAAGGCACCGCATACAATACT
>DAHXOV010000196.1 GCA_027364695.1 bacterium | reverse complement strand
GTACAATAGTGAATATATTACAGAGAGGGCTCTGCGATATGATTTGACGGTTCCTTTTGCTCGTTATGTGTCGCAGTATCGTCATCAGATAAGTTTTCCGTTTAAGCGGTATCAGATACAATCGGTATGGCGTGCAGACCGCCCGCAGAAAGGCAGATACAGAGAGTTTGTACAGTGTGATGCGGATGTGATAGGGACAACTTCACTGTTGATGGAAGCGGAGCTAATATCATTGATAGACGATGTATTTAGGGCACTGATGCCAAGTATAAATCTTACTGAACATGGTCGAAGTAAGCTTATTTTGAAGATCAATCATAGGAAGATATTAGAAGGAATAACCGATTATTTAGGATGCAAAGACAGATTTTATGATGTGCTGGCTTACATAGATGCATTAGATAAAGTAAATGAAACAGAAGCAAAAGATAAATTAATGAAAGATTTGCATACCATTATCAACGCACCATGGGAAAATGTGGAGATTAATAATGAGCTATTTCAAAAAGGCAAACGAGAAGTGGAAAAGGTACTGTCTTTGGTAAAGAATAAGCAATGGAATATTACAATAGAGCCTGATATGAAGCTAGCAAGAGGACTAAATTATTATACAGGGATGATATTTGAAGCAAAAGTAGAGAATGAGATATTGGGTTTGAGTGTATTAGGAGGTGGCAGGTATGATGACTTGACGGGTATATTTGATTTTCCTGGTGTAAGCGGAGTAGGTATATCTTTTGGTATAGATAGGATATTTGATATAATGGAAAATTTGAAATTATTCCCAAAAGAACTGAATGAGATATATCCTGCCGACGTGCTACTAGCTTATTTAGATGAGCAGTCTTTGGACTATTGTATAAAGATAGCCCATGAATTAAGACAAGAAGGCATTCGTGTAGAACTATACCATCAGATAGACAAGATAAAAAAGATAATGGATTATGCAAATAAGAAACATTTTCCTTATGTGGGCATTGTGGGAGAGGATGAGATGAGAGAGGGTTATATTAGTTTAAAGAATATGCATACCAGCAAACAAGAGAAATTGAATATAGAAAAATTAAATCTTGTGCTTCGGTTAAACTCAGCACAATTTAAAAAAGGAACTATATATGAATGAACGCGCTGATATTACAGTAATAGGCGGAGGGATTATTGGATGTGCTACAGCATATAAGTTATCTCAATACTTTCCAAATAAAAAAATTCTTTTAGTAGAAAAAGAGAGTCAGTTAGCAGTGCATCAGACAGGGAGAAATTCGGGGGTTATTCATTCGGGTATTTATTACAAGCCAGGGTCCTACAAAGCGAAAAATTGTGTAGCAGGCAGAAGAGAATTGGTAGCTTTTGCAAAAGAGCATCATATTCCGCACGATGTATGTGGGAAGGTGATTGTGGCAACACATTCGTCGGAATTAGAACAATTGAACAAAGTATTTCAAAATGGAATAGCAAATGATGTAGAGGGTATTGAGATAATTGATGGAAAAAAGATTAAAGCCATAGAACCGTGTTGCGAAGGGATACAGGCGATATGGGTCCCCGCAACGGGGATAGTTGATTTTTCTGCGGCAGCAAGGAAAATGGCAGAATTGATGGAGAAGAGAAATGAGCAGAACAGGATTTTACTGAATACTGAAACAAAAAGAATTTTTCAAGAAGGCGAAGAAGAGGTGAAAATTTTGACAAATACGGGAGAAATAAGATCGCAATATGTGATAATATGTGCAGGTCTGCAAGCAGATAGATTGGCAGGGAAGCATATCACTCAGAATAAAGTGTCTATAGTTGGGTTTAGGGGAGATTATTATGATCTTACCCCCGAAGCCCAGCATAAGGTGAGGAATTTGATTTATCCTGTTCCAAATCCGCAGTTTCCATTTTTAGGGGTACATTTTACAAGGATGATTCATGGGGGTATAGAATGCGGACCGAATGCTGTATTTGTATTTAAAAGAGAAGGTTATTCAAGAACGTCTTTTGATTGGAAGGATACAATAGAGGCATTTTCCTTTAAGGGGACATGGCGGTTTTTCTTGAAACACTGGAGGTTTGGTGTTGATGAGTATAGGGGAGCTTTCAGTAAAAAATTTTTTTTGAGACGATTACAGAAACTGATTCCATCCTTGACGATGAACGAGATAATCCCATCTCGATGTGGAGTAAGAGCAATGGCATTGGATGAAAATGGTAATATGCTGGATGACTTTAAGATGGCAGCAGATAGAAGGGTATTGCATGTATTGAATTCGCCGTCACCTGCGGCGACGGCGGGTTTAGCTTATGGGAATGAGATTGCTTTGAGGGCTATAGAAGATCTGAAAATACAATAAATCAAAAATATGAACATCGCACTGATTGGCTATGGAAAAATGGGGAAAGTAATTGAAGAGGTGGCTATTCGGAAGGGGCATCAAATAGCATTAAAGCTGACTTCTAAAGATGTCTGGGATAAAGATACATTGGTAAACCACTCAACAGATGTAGCTATAGAGTTCACACAGCCATCTGTTGTGACGAAAAATATACTTACATGCTTCGATGCTAATGTGCCTGTAGTAGTAGGGACGACAGGATGGTATCAAGGAGTAAATGAAATCAGTCAAACATGTATAGAAAAAAATCAAGCAATGTTATATGCTTCTAATTTTAGCATAGGAGTCAACTTATTTTTCAAAATAAACGAGATGGTAGCAGCCTTGATGAATAAGTATAATGAATATGAAGTAAGTGTAACAGAAGTACATCATGTTCACAAAAAAGACGCACCAAGTGGAACAGCAATTTCTATTGCAGAAGGTATATTAAAATATTATCCTAAAAAGATACAATGGCGTTTAGATAGTAACAAAGATGGTCTATGGATCAGGGCAAGAAGGGTAGGAGACGAGAAAGGGTACCATTCGGTATGTTATCAGAGTGAAGTGGATAGTATTCAAATAGATCATCAGGCACATTCAAGAAAAGGTTTTGCGATTGGAGCAGTATTGGCTGCAGAGTACATAAAAGGCAAAAATGGAGTTTTTCAGATGAAAGATGTATTAGATTTTTTCAGCAGATAAAATAAATCTGTTACACATAGATGAAAAAAAGAGTATGACAAGAAAGGTTCTTTGATCGTGTTTTGAAATCAGTTGAGAAGAAATGGAATATGGTTGAAATAAATTTAAGGATAATTCGTTTTAATAATTTCCTTTATTTTAGCCCTTGATGACAATTTATAATTGGATAAAAAATTTTTTTTATTTTGCTGGATGTTTTCTTCTTTTTACTTCATATCAGTACAATATGCGTGGTCAAACGGCTACAGTAAAAGGTATTGTAAAAGATAGTGCAGGCGTAGGCATTTCTGATGTACAAATAGCTGTATTGGAAAATTCTGTTTATCAAAGCATTACAAATTCAAAGGGAGAATATATTATCCAGGTGCCTGCCAATGAAAAAGTAACTTTGGTATTTTTTAGTATCAGTTATAAAAAGCAACAAAGAGTTGTTAGTTTGAAAGAGAATGATGTTTTTAATTTAAATGTGGAGTTGCGGTTTTCAAATGTGTTTTCTGATGTGAATGTGATATATCAATCCCAGCCAACAGAGATGCAAAGTATTCAGCCACAAATGTTTTTTAAATTACCCACTACAACGGGGAATATAGAGGATTTAATAAAAACACAAATGGGTGTAAGTAGCAGCAATGAGTTATCTTCGGGATACTCGGTAAGAGGCGGGAATTATGATGAAAACCTCACTTACATCAATTATATAGAAATATACCGTCCATTTTTAGTAAGAAGTGGAATGCAAGAGGGTTTGAGTTTGCCTAATCCTGAGATGATCCAAAGTTTGCAGTTTGCAGCAGGGGGCTTTGAGGCAAAATATGGAGACAGGTTATCTTCTGTTTTGGATATTCAATATAGAAGACCGTCTCAATTTAAGGGGAGCGCTTCGGCAGGGCTACTGGTTAATAATTTGCACTTAGAGGGGATCAGTAAGAATCATTTGCTGGCATGGTCTTTTGGCGCAAGATATAAGAGTAACCAGTATTTATTGAATACATTAGATACAAAAGGAGATTATAGACCTACATTTTGGGATGCACAAATGTTTTTGGCATTTAATTTTTCACCTGTTTTTTCTATAGAGGCCTTAAGTATATTTTCGGATAATTTGTTTTTGGTGATTCCTTCTACGAGACAAACAGATTTTGGGACAGTTAATAATGCAGTGCGGTTGACTGTATATTTTGATGGACAATCTAAAATGCGCTATCAGACACTTGTAAATGCAATAAGTTTGATTTTTAAGCCATCGGCAAAATTAAAAATAAAATGGATAAATTCA
>DAHXOV010000139.1 GCA_027364695.1 bacterium | reverse complement strand
CGATATTCTTTATATCTTGTTCATTATCTTTTTTACATATTAAAAGCATATTTTGTGACTCCACAATGACACAATCATCTAAGCCCACCACTACTACTAATTTATCATGTGGCATATTGATCAAGCAATTAGAAGTATGATAAGTCATAATATTTTTTCCAATAATAGAATTTTTGTTTTCATCTTTTTCGAGATAATCATGCGAAGATTTCCAAGTACCTATATCACTCCATCCTAATACTGTTACTCTAACATAAACATTATTCGCTTTTTCTAATATAGTATAATCAATAGAATTGTTTTTGCACACACTATATGCTTTTTCAATGAACTTTGTTTCCGCGCCAGTGTAGTATATTCCTTTGCCTTCATTAAAAATATGTGCCAACTCTTTATCGTACTTCTCAAAGGCAGAAATGATACTTTTAATACTCCATACAAATGTCCCTGTGTTCCACAAAAATTCACCACTCTTGACAAAGTACCTTGCCATTTTTAAATTGGGTTTTTCTATGAATGTTTTTACTTTAAATATCTTATTATCTTTCTTATTGGCATTGGTAGGAATGTATTGAATATAACCATATCCTGTATTAGGTCTGGTGGGCTTAATTCCTATAGTAATCAAACAATCTTCAGAAGATGCTTTCTTAAAGCAGGACTGTATGGCTTTCACAAATGCTTTTTCTTTTTTAATAACATGATCACTGGACAAAACTAGCATCACTGCATTGGGATTTTTTTCTCTCAGTTTATACGCTGCGTATGCTATACAAGGAGCTGTATTTTTTCTGTATGGCTCTGTCCATATATTCTCCTGAGGTAAGTCAGGAAGCTGTGATTTCACTATGTATTCATACGCTTTGTTAGTAACAACAATAATATTTTCTTTTTCACATAGGTATAAGGCTCTTTTGTAAGTATCTTGCAATAAAGTCGCGCCTTTGTTCAGTACATCTAAAAATTGTTTTGGTTTTTTAGAAGTGCTTAATGGCCAAAACCTTGTTCCCACTCCTCCTGCCATAATCACCACATAACAATTTTCTGTCATATTTATTTTTTCAGTATGATATGAAAGGGCAAATCTAATTAAAAATGATTATACTTTTATCAAAGTTAATTAAAACTAAAATATGATACTCAACACTCCTATTTGTCCAATTAAATCCCTACATCCAAATGCAAGTAAATACCACCTTGCTTTCTATCATTAATAGCATACTCTATTCTAAATACCAAATTATAATATGAAATCAAATCTAAACCAATACCATAACCATATATCCATTTATTATTCAAGAAATTGTTTTGATAATAAAATTTATCTTCCACATAAGCTGCATCAAAAAATATATTCAAATAACTATAAAAAGGTATGGTATTGAACTGCGGTATTTTTAACCACTTCAAGTGGATGATGTATGGCTTTATTATTCTCCATCGCAACGAGTTTTTAGTCATTACATATCTCTGTCCGTCGGTAATAAAATATTCATATCCTCTTACATTATTGTTTCCATAGCCAATAGATCTATTGAAAAAATAAGGAATCTTTTTATACTCCGTCCACTTGCCATACGCCGCATTGGCTATGTTTAAATAAGAAGTCAATGGGGTAAATTTTTTCAAGCTAGCAAAAACAAACATATTATCTACATTCTCAAATTCCTTAATCCCCCATCCATTTTTTGTAATACTTCCACCTGCTACCCATCCTTTGAGTGGATAATACTGAATATCTGTATTATTGAAAACATAAGAATAAAAAATATAAAAGTATTGCAACATTCTGCCGTCTGATGGTTCAATCATAAAAGGATTTAATTGGATGATAGTATCTGCAAAACGCCAGTAGTTATATGCCACTTCAATATTATGCATATCAAAAAATTTCTTCCTGTATGAAAAAGAAAATTTTGCTTCTACGTTTTGTACCACATGTTTATTGTAATCTCTGTAAAACAGGGGCCGATTCAACCACGTTCTATATTGTACCTCATTATTTCGTTTGAAAAATAAAGAGGTTCTAAATCCTATTGTCTGTCTTTTGTTGATATAGGGCTTTCTGTAAACGATACCATATTTTTCAGAATATCCTCTTTGTACTACTACAGAAAATTTATCTTTTCTTCCTGTAAAATTTTCGTGATCAACAACCATCCCATAATTAACTCTAAACAAATCTTTTGTTTGCCACCAGGTATTAAAATTTCTGTCCTGAATTTCAAATACAGGCACAGGCCATATATACCACCTCTCTCTTACATGTGTATGCAGTTGAATTTTATTGCTATCCGTTTTTTCATAATAAACAGTGTCAAAAAC
>DAHXOV010000161.1 GCA_027364695.1 bacterium | reverse complement strand
TTCAAGAACTGGCTGCCACTATTAATGATTTCAAACACATCACATGGGACGAAATATCCTATTCTGCTATTCGTAGCGCACATCAAAAACTGATCGGAAAATCCATCATCCCTGAATACCACTTTGATAAAGCCAAAATCATCGTTAGCATTGCCTGCGACTTTTTAGCCAACTGGTTAAACCCCCTTGAATTTGCAAGAGAATACACCTTAAATAGAAAGCTGTCAAAAGCCGCCGCCGAAATGAACCGACACCATCAGTTTGAAGCCAATCTGTCTCTTACAGGTGCCAACGCCGACTATAGATACATAGTAAAACCATCCGAATTGGGGAAAATATTGATTGCTCTGTACAACGCTATAGCAGAAAAAACAGGAAATACAAAATTAGCAGACCCCAACATCACAGATAAAACATTGCTCAATGCCATCGTAAAAGTTTCTGATGAACTGGTCGCTAATAAATCCCAGTCTCTTCTCGTTTGCGGTATTAATGATGAAAACCTGCAAGCACTTACCATCAGCATCAATCAATTACTAAATAACTACGATAAAACTATTGACACCAATACCACCTGCCATCTGAAAACAGGCAGCGACTCCGAATTCCTTGCCTTAATTGATGAAATGAACGCAGGAAAAGTAAAAACACTCATTACTCACCAAGTAAATCCTATTTATTCAGCCCCCGCTATAAGTAAATTTTCTGAAGCATACAGCAAAGTAAGCAACAAAATTCACAACTCTCTTTATTTAGACGAAACAGCACAAAAAGCCAACATCGTATTAGCCATCCACCACTATATGGAATCATGGGGAGATGCCTCTCCAAAAACCGGCATTTATACACTGCAACAACCTGTCATTCGCCCCATATTTTCCACTCCAAAGTATGAAGGAACCAGACAATTTGAAGAAAGCATATTAATATGGGCAGAAAAAACAGAAGATTATTATTCTTACCTTCGTAATTATTGGAAAAACAATGTCTTTACATTACAAAATAAAGAGGCTGACTTTGAAACATTTTGGGTAAATTCACTGCACGATGGTGTATTTGAAACTGACTTAACTCCTCCTCTTACATCTTCTAAATCATCCAATAAAAAAGAAGATAAAGACAATCTCTCCACTCAAAAAATAGATATCACCACCTTTGCTAACAATGCTCTTGCCACTAAAAGCAATGATTTTGAGCTGATGATCTACGAAAAAATAAGTATGGGAAATGGCAGTCAGTCCAACAATCCATGGCTGATGGAACTCCCCGACCCACTTTCAAAAGTAACATGGGACAACTATATTACAGTAGCATTAGAAGATATAGACAAATTGGGCTTTGAGAAAATGCTCCGCCAGGATAAAGACGGAAGTATCGCTACGATTGAATTCAATGGAATAAAAGTAGATGTGCCTGTTTTACCACAACCCGGACAAAAACCTGGCACTATTGGATTGTCACTTGGCTACGGCAGAAATGCAGAAACACTTAAAATAGCCAATAATAGAGGCGCCAACGCTTTTCAGTTTATCCAAAACAACAATGGGCATTTTTCACCCATTGCTATTGGTGTAAAAATATCCAATACGGGCAAAAAATATGAATTTGCTCAAACCCAATTGCACCACACAGTAATGGGCAGAGAAGAATGGATACTAAGAGAAGTGTCTTTATCAGAATTCAAAGAGAAAGAGAAAGAAGCATTTAACCCTACGGTTGCTTTAATTACTGAGGAAGGTAAAAAACCCGTAACAGAAGCGGACCTGTGGGATGCATATCCCCGCCCTAATCATCAATGGGGAATGACCATAGATATGAATGCTTGCATTGGCTGCTCTGCTTGCGTAGTAGCATGTTCTGTAGAAAACAATGTCCATGTAGTTGGCAAAGAAGAAGTAAGAAAGACACGTGATATGTTTTGGCTGCGAATAGATAGATATTATTCTTCAGACATGACAAGAAAAAAAGCCGAAGAAGAAAGTATTGGCTACAAAGAAATGAACTTGGAAATGGAAAACCCATCCGCCAATCCAAAAGTAACTTTTCAACCCATCATGTGCCAACATTGTAATCATGCCCCTTGCGAAACAGTTTGTCCTGTATTAGCTACCACACATAGTTCAGAAGGACTCAATCAAATGACATACAACCGTTGCATCGGTACTCGTTATTGCGCTAATAACTGCCCATTCAAAGTAAGACGCTTTAATTGGTTCAATTATACAGAAAACTGGAGATTCAAAGACTTTAATCCAGCCGCCCAAGAACTGAGTAGAATGGTATTGAACCCTGATGTTACAGTAAGAAGCAGAGGAGTAATTGAAAAATGCTCTATGTGTCAGCAAAGGATACAAGCCGGCAAATTGCAAGCCAAAAAAGAAAATAGAAAACTACAAGATAAAGATATACAAACCGCCTGCCAACAAGCATGCCCCACTAATGCTATCATCTTTGGTGACCTCAATGATGAAAATTCAGAAGTAAATGCCTGGAGAAAAAATGAAAGAAACTATTTATTACTTGAGGAAATAGGCATCCGTCCCAGCGTTTCATACTTACTAAAAGTAAGAAATGTAGATGAAGAACTGTTAGATTGGAATGAAGAACTGTGGCTTGAAAATCCTAAAAAACAAGAAAAAACAAAAGAAGAAACACACGCTTAACTAAAAATCTATATTTAGCAAATAATAAAAATATGCACGCAGAATCAGAAATAAGAACGCCCCTGATATTGGGCAATAAGGATTACAAAAAAATTAGTAACGATATCATCGCTCCTATAGAGGGGAAAACCAGTAAATGGTGGTACTTCCTGTTTACAGTAGCTCTACTCACTGCTTTATGGGGAATAGCCAGTTTTACTTACACGATTGGCGAAGGAATAGGAACATGGGGTTCCAACAACTCTGTATCTTGGGCATGGGATATTACTAACTTCGTATGGTGGATTGGTATTGGGCACGCAGGTACGCTTATTTCTGCAGTACTTTTATTATTTAGACAAAAATGGAGAATGGCTATTAGCCGTGCGGCAGAAGCAATGACAATATTTGCAGTAATCAATGCTGGCTTATAT
>DAHXOV010000157.1 GCA_027364695.1 bacterium | reverse complement strand
ACACCACACTGTGTTTGAACAATGGACGGGATATTTAAAAGAAGATAATTTGTACAAAGGATTATTCAGAAAGTTCATTACTCAAAAGAATATTCAAAACAGTTTACAAACATGGTGCTTATGTGAGCATCAAAAAAAAAGTATGATTGAAAATCATTTACATTCAAATTATGAAATCCTTGGTAATGTTGTAAATACAAACATCTTTTTACCGAAGCAAAAAAACAATCCGGCTAAAAAATTTATTCACATTTCTACTTTAGATGATAGGCAAAAAAATATCTCTGGAATAATCAATGTATTTAGTGAAATAGAAAGAGAAGGATACAAATTTGAACTGATTGTAATCGGTGGTAAAGAAGAATACACGCGTAAAGCAAAAGATATAGCACAAAAAGCAGGAATAAAAAATATCATATTTACAGGTATGGTAGAGCAAGAAAAACTTCCGGAATATTATCAATCTGCCGATGCTTTGGTGATGTTTAGTAATTATGAAACCTTTTGCGTAGTAGTTTATGAAGCATTGAGTTGTGGTACTTATGTCATCACTACCAATGCAGCCGGTTTAGATAAAATTATTTCCAACGAATTGGGAAGCGTTGTTCCACCCAAAAATGAAGACCAGCTAAAGAGAGCCATCATAGAAGTACTTGAAAATAAAACAAGTTGTAATACAGAGCGAGCACATCGTTTAATAAAGAATAATTTTTCTGAAGAAGTAATAGGTAAAAAGTTGTACGATTATTATGCCTCTCTACCATCAAAAAAATAAATATGACAACACCCATACATCAGGAGAAACATTTTTTTGGTTCTGAGATGCTTTCAGACATTGTAATAGGTATGAGCGATGGGCTCACTGTTCCATTTGCACTAGCAGCAGGTGTAAGTCAGGCGGGTGTATCCAATGAAATTATAGTTACTGCCGTTATTGCAGAAATAGTAGCAGGGTCTATTGCTATGGGATTGGGTGGATATTTGGCAGGGCAAACTGAAAGTGAGCATTACTTCAACGAAATCAAAAGAGAGTATAAAGAAATAGAACTATACCCCGAAAGAGAAAAGCAAGAAATCAGAGACATACTGTCAAAGTTCAATATCAGTGAGCCCATACAACATCAACTTGCAAATGAATTGTCCAAAGACAAAGGTAAATGGGTGGAATTTATGATGCAATTTGAGCTGGGTTTGAATAAGCCATCTGTTCACAGAGCCAGGAAGAGTGCGATGAATATAGGATTGAGCTATATTGCAGGTGGTATTATTCCTCTTCTTCCTTATGTATTCAGTCAAACGCCTCAGCAGGGCTTTGCGTGGTCAGTATTATTTACTATCATAGCACTACTTATTTTTGGATATATCAAAAGCAAAACTACCGGACAACAACCATTAAAAGGCACGTTTAAAACAGTTGCAGTGGGCTTATTAGCGGCTTTTGCTGCATATTTCGTAGCAAAGTTATTCTGAAGCGATTCTTATTTTTTTATTACTTAACACTCAAAAATAAACATTATCTTTGCCACCCTAATTCAAAACATTAAATATGTCAGAAGAGCAAGAAAAGAATGCGGAGAATCAACCTATCAATGATCCAAATATCACTCATGACATCAACGAGCAGGGAAAAGAAGAAGTGGAATTTGAAGAAATATCTCATTTACCAGAACCATCTGCTTCTTATTCGTGGGAATGGTTTCAATGGTACTATGAACAACATAAACAAACCATCCATTATGTAGGTGGTGGGTTATTGCTAGTTATTGGGCTTATTGTGGGCTACAAGTTTTACTGGCTTCCTTCAAAGGAATCTGAAGCCGCCGATGAGATATTTTATGCTCAATCGCTTTTTGAGAGAGATAGTTTCAACCTTGCACTCAAAGGAGGTGCAATGGTAAGATATTCTCAAGGTACTAAACCAATGATGGGATTTGAGAAAATATACGAAGAATACAGTTATACTAAACCAGGCACTTTAGCTGCATTTTATGCGGGGGTATGTTATATGCAACTTGGAAAATATGAAGACGCTATTAAATATTTTGAAAAATACGACTTAAATGATGAGGTATTACAACCATTGGCATACGGAAATATAGGAGATGCTTATATGGAATTAAATAAACCCGAAGACGGTATAAAGTTCTATCTTAAAGCGGCCAACGAAAAAATAAATCTATTTACTACTCCTCTGTTTCTGAAAAAAGCGGCATTGACATTAGAGCGTCAAAAACAATACAAAAACGCTTTGGATCTTTACGAAAGAATTAAAAAAGAATTTACTATAAGCAATGAAGCAAAAGATATTGATAAATACATTGCCCGCGTAAATACATACATACAAACATCCAATCAATAATTCTTAAATGTTTGCTAGCGAAAATACGGAACTCTTTTATCCATTAGAAAATACGGACAAGTTTCATATAGGGATAGTGTACACCCAATGGA
>DAHXOV010000154.1 GCA_027364695.1 bacterium | reverse complement strand
GTGCGGTACCGCTGTTTTGCATAACAGTCTTCACGTCGTTGAAATCCACATTGATATGTAAATTATTGGTGATAATTTCTGCGATGCTTTTTGCCGCAGTAGATACGATGTCATCGGCTTTTGCAAATGCTGCAGACATTTTCATACCAGGGTATATTTCTTTGAGTTTTTCATTTGGGATAACAATGATGCTGTCCACATGTTTTTTTAGTTCTTCCAATCCTTTTTCAGCATAAGCTATTTTTTTCTTTCCTTCAAATTGAAAGGGCAAGGTAACGATAGCGACGGTGAGTATGTTTAAGTTTCGTGCTACTTCTGCGATAATGGGAGCGGCCCCTGTGCCCGTACCTCCACCTAATCCTGCTGCGATGAAAAGCATTTCTGTTTTATCTTCAAGCATTCTTTTAATTTCTTCTTTTGATTCTATTGCAGCTTCTCTGCCTTTTTCAGGTATGCGGCCTGCTCCTAGTCCTTTCGTAAGGTTTCTGCCTAATTGAATTTTGTTTGGAATGGGGCTAGAGAGAAGATGCTGTTGATCTGTATTGCAGACAATAAAGTCCACGTTTTTTACATTGAGAGTGTAGAGGTATTTTACAGCATTGCTGCCACCGCCTCCTACGCCAATGACTTTAATGATATTATCCATTGGATTTAAATTTTGAGGTATTTCAAATTGATTCATAGTTGTAGATTTTAAGGTTAATTTAATATTTTTGATTATGTTTTATATTAAGAATTTTCAGGGACAAAGAAGATTCCTTTAATTCCCTTAAAAAATTCTTCCAAAAATTTTTTCTTTCTAATATCCATGCCGTCTGCAGTTGGATGTTTTGTTTTTTCACTTTTTGATTGATCTGATTCATTGTTGGTTTTTTGCGACAGATTGTCAAATCCGAGCATGAGAAGGCCTATAGCAGTAGAGTAAACAGGAGTTTTTAGTTCTTCAATAGAGGTAGATATGTGCTGATTAGGTATTCCGATATTAGTATTTATACCAATATGGCTCATGAATACGCTTTGAATATTTTTAAGTAGGCTACCACCGCCCGTTAAAATGATACCTGTAGATAATTTTTCTTTGTACCCTGATTTATCAAGTTCAAGGTCTATGAACTTTACGATTTCTTCTGCACGAGCATTGATAATTTCGGATAAGTGGTAAGCATTGATTGTTTTAATCTGTTGTGATCCACCTAAAAAGTTTTCTCCGGGTTTTATGAGTCGAAGGTTTTTTGATTTTAATTCGTCGAATGGCATGGCAGAGCCGTGGTCTATTTTTAATTTTTCGGCTTCTTTTTCTGTAATTTTACATACCTCTTTAATATCTTTTGTGATAATGTTTCCGCCGATAGGTATAACAGCAGAATGTCTGATAATATTTTCGTGATAGATGGCTATATCTGTTGTACCTCCGCCTATATCAATGAGACAGGCGCCTGCTTCTTTTTGTTCGTCAGTGAGAACGGCTGCTGCACTGGCAATGGGCTCTAAAAAAAATTCTTGCACAGACATCTTGTTGGCTTCTACACATCTGGATATATTTTGTATGATGGACTCGCTGACAGAAACGACATGAAAATTGCCTTTGATGTGTTTGCCTGAATAGCCGATAGGAGGGTCTATAATTCCAATAACATCATCTATACTAAAGTCTTGTGGGATGATGGAAATAATTTTTTCACCTGGTTTTTGGGATATTTGTTTGATGTCTTCTATCATCTTATAGATATCGTTTTCACTCACCTCGCTGGCAGATATGGTGAGAGAAGTACTTTGGTTAAAGCTTTTGATGAATTGCCCTGCTACTCCTACCACTACTTCGGCTATTTGTACATTGCATTTGGCTGCGGCTTCTTTTACAGATCTGCCGATACTTTCAGTAGCGTCTTTGATATTGGCAACAGCGCCTCTCAGTATGCCTTTTGATGGGACATTGGCGTATGCAAGGATTTCAATTTTATTATTATTGTTTTTGATCCCTACTAGTGTTACAATTTTTGTGGTACCAATGTCCAGTGCTACTACGATAGGGGCATCTTCAGGGATGATAGTTTCTGTTTTTTCTTTGTTAGTGTTGTTGATGATGTCCATAGATTTATTTTTTAGTGCAGTATATGAGATTTTTATATTGGAGGTTGATTTCTGAATACTTGTTCCAGCCATTGGTTTTATTTAATCCATGCATGATGAATAATTTTAGCTTATTCATTTTACCCTGAAAATTTTCTGAATTACCTGCTGATATGTGGAATTTCCCAATGACAGGATGCAAACTTATTTCGTGGTTCTTATGTATGTATAAATAATCTATAAAATTGGTAAGTATAGTATCGGATAAAATGATATTTAGGACAGTGTGAATATCATAGAAAGCAGATGTGTAGCGGAGATGGGAAGAATAGGCAATTTTTGAAATAGGATAATGTCTGAATAGATCTGGATTTTCCTGAAATTCACTTATTATGAGAGGCACTTTGTAAGGGGTAGTAACTTTCATTGTTTTCCATTCATCATCTATGTAGTGATTGATATAATTAGAAATGATTCTGGCTATTGGTTTCCGTTCAGTGACTTGTATGTACAATTGGTTGTGAGGAGTGAAGTAGATAGCAGATTTTTTAATTTCATTTTTTTCATTGCTTATTTTTTCAAGCAGAAAGAAATTCATTTCATAGTATGATTTGTTGAGTAATTGTTCGCAATGAATATATTTTTCAATATCTTCTGTGTTGCACATTGTTGGTTGATTGTCAGATATAATTTTGATAGTAATATTTTCTATTTTCTTTTTTTTAAATTTATTATTTACAAATGCCATAGATACTAACGCATAGGCAAGAAACAGAATTTTTCCTGTAATAAAAAGTATTTTAGTATATATAGGCTTGAGTGACATTTAGTTTAATAATTGGTTTTTTATTTCAGGGATAAGAAGTTCTATATCTCCTGCACCGATGGTAAGTATTACTTCGTGATGTGTTTTTTTGAGGTAATTAGGGAGTTCTTTTTTTGATAACAGTTTTTTATTTTGATGTTCTATTTTATTTAATAATGCCATTGAATTGATACCTTCAATAGGCGTTTCTCTTGCGGGATAAATATCTAAGAGGATGATTTCGTCTGCTGATGAGAGTGATAAAGCAAAATCATTTAGAAAGTCGCGAGTGCGTGTGTATAGATGTGGTTGAAAGATGGTGGTTATTTTTTGATAAGGATAAAGCATGCGGGTTGTTTGCAGTAAATTTTTTATTTCTTCAGGATGATGCGCATAATCATCTATTAAAACTAAATTGCTTTTTTTTATGTGATATTCAAATCTTCTTTTTACACCTTGAAAAGTTTTGAGTGAAGAAAAAATATTTTCAAAGGGAATATTATAATGTCTTGCAACCGCAATGGCGGCTAATGCATTCATTACATTATGTTGTCCTGGAATGCCAAGTTCTACTTCATGAAAAGTTTGATTATCTATGAATAAGTCAAAAGTCATTTTGTGATGAATGGATTTTAAACAGGAGGCTGATATTTGTCCATTCAAATTTACAGCGTAAGTAAGCATGTTTTTTATATTGCGGAAAAACTTATCAACAGATTTATTAACAACAAGCGATCCATTTTCTTTGATGTTGTTCGCAAATTGCTGGTAGGTATTAATTAAATTTTGATGTGTTTGATAAATATCTAAATGATCAGGATCTATGCTCGTGATGATGGCCACTTCAGGAAATATTTCTAAAAAGGATTGGTCATACTCATCGGCTTCTACAATGCTGTAAATAGGTTGATTTTGAAATGGTGTATGAAATAAAAAATTTGTATTGTAATTGGTCATGATGCCACCAGTAAAAGAGAGAATGTTTTTATGTGATTGATGGAATATGTGAGTGATAAGTGCAGTAGTGGTTGTTTTTCCATGTGTACCTGCAATGGCTATACAGTGATATTTATTTACTATTTCACCAAGTGCTTCAGATCTTTTTTTGATTTGAAACTGATGTGTTTGAAAGTATTGTAGTTCTTTATGATCTTTTGGTATAGCCGGGGTATAGATAACGAGTATATCGTCTTTTGAAATTTTTTTAATTCTGTTTTCAAGTTTTTCAATATTTTCTTCGTAATAACATTCTATTTTTTCTTCTTCTAAATATTTGGTTAGTTCTGTTTTTGTTTTATCATATCCAACAACTTGTTTATTGTTGAGTTTAAAGTATCTTGCTAATGCGCTCATTCCTATGCCGCCAATACCGAGAAAATAATAGAGTTTATATTGAAGAATGTTTGACATATTAATTCAAGTGGTTTAATATTTCTTGCGCTATGATTGTGGCGGCATTGGGTTTAGAAAATTGTTGGATATTGTTGGATAAATTTTTTTGTAATTCGGGATGATGAAGTAAATGTTCTATTTGTGGAATGAGCTGTTCTCTTGCATCTGCATCTTTGATAAGAATAGCGGCTTGTTTTCTTTCAAGCGCCAAAGCATTTATTGTTTGGTGATCATTGGTTACATTGGGAGAAGGTATTAAGATGGATGGTTTCCCGGCCATAGCAATCTCTGCTATAGTACTTGCTCCTGATCTTGATACAACAATATCTGCTGCTGCATAGGCGAGGTTCATTTCGTAAATGAAATCATTGCAGTAAATATAATTATTCTGTAATTTTTTTTGTAGTGTCGCATCCATATTGCTATAATAGGTTTTCCCCATTTGCCATATCAGTTGAATTTTATTTTGAATAAAAAAATCTATGTTATTTGCAATAGTATCATTCATGGTCTTTGCTCCTAAACTGCCACCTAATATGAGTATGATAGGTTTTGTGGCGTGCAAAGAAAAATACTCTATAGATTTTGTTTTGTTGGAGGACACATTTGATATATCCTGTCTGACAGGATTTCCGGAAAGAGCTATTTTATTTTTCGAAAAAAATTTTTCCATATCTTCAAATGCGACAAAAATTTTTCTTGCTTTTTTGGATAGTAATTTGTTTGCTAATCCGGCAAAGGCATTTTGTTCTTGAATGTAAGTGGGAATAGAATAAAATTGTGCTGTAAATAATACGGGAAAACTTACATATCCGCCCGTGCCTATTACTACGCTTGGTTGATATAATTTAAATATATTACTCACTTGTCGAATGCTTTTCAATAAGTAGAAAGGGAGTAAAAAATTTTTTAATGTCAATTTTCTTTGAAGCCCGATAATATCAATGGCTTTGATTGGGAAGCCCTCTGTGGGAATTTTTTCCATTTCCATTTTCCCTTTTGCACCAATGAATAAGATATTAGATTGTGGTTCTAGTTGTAAAATAGCTTTGGCAATGGCAATTGCAGGATATATGTGCCCGCCCGTACCGCCACCACTAATGATAATGTTTAATTTTTTATTCATTGCAGTGCTATATTTTGTGTGAGGTATTTATTGCTTTTTGATTTTGTATTATTATCGGGAACGATGTTATTGTGAGTTGTTGATTTGATTTCAGTATCAATCTGCTTGCTTATATTGAGAATAATACCGATGATGGCAGATGAAAAAATTAAGGAGCTGCCTCCCATGCTTATGAATGGCAATGGTTGACCTGTTACAGGTATGATATTAACAGATACGGCCATATTGATGAATGCTTGTAACATGAGATTAAAAGAGAGACCTGCTACTATGTATGCGTAAAAAGGGTGTGAGGCTTTTTGTGTAATTCTAATGCATCTGAAAAAGATAATGAGAAAAAAAACCAGTATGAAAACACCTATAACACTTCCATACTCTTCAATAATGATGGCATAAATGAAATCGGAAGATGCTTGTGGTAAAAATGCTCTTTGAGCGCTGTTACCAGGTCCTTTACCTATGAGTGGGCCATTGGCTATTGCAATTTTTGCCTGCATGACCTGATAGTTTGTTTTGATATCATTGGTCATAAAGTTTTCAATGCGCATTTTCCATGTTTTTCCGCGTGGAAGGGTATTAGGGAAAAAATATATGAGAGTGATGAATAAAGCAGAAACCAACAAAACAAGGCCAAGAATTTTAATTATATTATTGAGTTTTATATCACTTAATAATATGAGATAAAAAATAGTAGCTGCCAATAAAAATGCAGTTGAGAAATTGGATATCAGAATGGGAATATAAATGAGCGATGTTGGTAAAAGAATTTTAAGGAAAATATTCTTTAATGTATTTAATTTATCTCTGTAAAAAGTTAGATTTCTGGAGATAAAAATGATCATTGCTATTTTAGCTATATCAGAAGATTGGAAGGTGATTCCTAATCCTGGCACTTCTATCCATCTTGTAGCATCGCCCGACCTTACGCCACTTAGAAGTGTATAAATTAATAAGGGGATACTAAGAATAAACCCTATCACCCCTATGAGATTAAAGTGCTGTATTTTTAGATTGAGTTTATGAATATAGTAGATAATAGATATACCAATAAAACATAAGGCAAGATGTTTAAATAGAAAATATTCTGAATGTCCATCTTTAAATCTATATGCCAAACTGTTAGATGCACTATATACTACCACTGTGGAAAAAGATGACAGTAGTAAGATAACAATCCAAATAACTTTATCTCCTTTTATTCTATTGAACAAGCGCATGGTCTATAAATTTTTCACATGCGATTTGAACTTTTCTCCTCTTTCACTGTAATCTTGGAATAAATCGAAGCTGGCACAGGCGGGAGATAACAACACGATATCACCTTTTTTTGCGACTCTGTATGCTGATTTTACTGCGTCTTCCATAGAGTGGGTGTCTATGATCAAAGGGACGATATTTTTGAATGCTGAAATGATTTTAGTATTATCTTTCCCTAAACAAACAATGGCTTTGATTTTTTCTTTTACGATGCTATAGAGTTCTGAATAATCATTTCCTTTGTCTTGTCCACCACATATCCACACAATGGGTTTTGTTTGGCAGGATAGTGCGTAATAGGCAGCATGTACTGTGG